>JAQYWJ010000057.1 GCA_030145005.1 Desulfobacter sp.
TAGACCTTTTTTCACGCCAGGTTGTAGGCTGGTCCCTGAGCAATCGAATGACCACAAGGCTGATCATGGATGCCCTGCACATGGCAAACAGGCGTCGAACGCCTGCCCTTGGTCTGCTATTTCATTCGAGTGTAACCTAAATGCGTAGAAGCCTGAAAAATTACAACATTTTTATGATAAAAGAGGTCCAATATCCCGTCTTTTTTAGACCAAAAACGGCTGTTGTTGGTTGAAAAAACGCATTTAGGTTACACTCATTTCATTCAGACAGGGGAAGTCAGTATTGCAGTAAAAACTTCCAGAAAATGCTGAAGACCCTTGGGATGGTCAGCAGCATGACCCGGAAAGGGAATTGTTGGGACAATGCCGTGGCAGAGAGCTTTTTCGGTAGTTTGAAGACTGAGAGGGCCTTTTTTACAAACTATACGACCCGAGAGGAGGCCCGGAGAGATGTCGTTGATTACATCGAAATGTTTTACAATTGCAACAGACGTCATTCCTGTTTGGGCTATATCAGTCCAAAAGAATTTGAAAAACTGTGGTTTTTAAAAAAAAGCCGCTTAACAAAAGTATCCACTTTTACTTGACCAGGTCAATGATAATTATCCAATGGTTAACCGCCAAAAGAAGCACAAGATATCAATAATACCAGATCAAATCTTGATGAAATTCTGACAGATCAAACCGAAGTAAATTGAGGCAAGGACTACTTGGAGGACAAGGTCTCGTTTATAGAATGATTTTTGCATCCTTGTTGACCCCAACTGCAGGTGTGCACTAATGGTATTGAGCCGGACTATTTGAAATTCAGAGCCCCTCACTGATAACAGATCAAAGAAATATCCTGTAAAAATCAAAATATAGGAATTCAAATTATCCCTTGCCATCCAAGCGGTAGTCAGGATATTTTCGAATGGCAACCCAATCCGGTATCGATGTATCTAAAATCATTAAAATTTTTAGGGTACCCCAAGTTAATGCATGAGAATATCAAGCCAAGTAAAATGAATTATACCAAAATTGGACTCATTGGTGATGTGCACTGTGAAAATATTCTGCTTAAAAAAGCGATAGATTTCCTTATATCAGAAAACATTGATAAATTATTTTGCACTGGTGATATTACAGATGGGATAGGCGATTTTGATAAATGTGTAAAACTATTATCTACCCATGCGGTAAATACTGTTTTGGGAAATCATGACGAATGGTTTCTTGAAAATACTATGAGATCTTTAGGCAACTCGACTAAAAAAGATGATGTTGAGGAATCATCAATTGTTTTTTTGAAAAAGTTACCCAAAACACGAACTTTTACTCTGTCATTTGGCAAAGTTTTAGTTTGTCATGGATTGGGTGAAAATACTATGTCAAAACTAACACCTGATGACTATGGGTATGCTATAGAAGCCAATGAAAATCTCCAAAAGATTTTAACAGAAAAACGATATAAGGTTGTGTTGGCTGGTCATACACACAAGAGGATGATAAGAAGAATCAACGAATGTATATTTATCAATGCTGGAACTTTAATGAGATCTAAAGACTCTTGTTTTTCAATCGTAGATTTTATCCAAAAACAAATAGAATTTTTTTTATTTGACAAATCTGATCGAATTTCGAACTCAGAAGTAATTCAATTTCCATTATATTAAGAAAATCAAGGGTCTGAGGTGATGACTACTTTTTGGCCAGGCTCCGTTTTTCGATCGGACGATTCCCCCAGACTTTCCGGTACCTTAAACCGAGATGAATGTCGGTGAGGTGAGTGAGCTTTTCAAGCTTGCTCGCTTGACTCACCCTGTTACTCCAGAGCATTTCAAACACTAAAGCTCGCCCTCGAATTGTGGGTGGCCGGAGTACTGGAAAAAGAAGCAAACGCCTTTATTGGCAGAGCTATAATTCTCCTTTAAATAACTTTGCCAATAGTTGAAAATATTTTCCTGGTCAACCGATCCCTAACGAGCGCCGCTCGGTTTCAAGCTCCGTCCTTCAGGGCGGGGTCGTTGACTTGTTAGAATCACGATTCTACCGCCAAAAAATGGCTCTAAAATTGGAATAAGGTATGTTTTTTTAAAATCATATATAATTACAACGAGTTATATAAGTACAACCCACTGCGTTTGATAAGGTGGTACTTAAAAGTTGCAACAGGGGCGTATGCCACTGTTGCGAGCTTTAAGGCACCAAATCTTGTAGTTAAGGCCCATGATCAAAATAAAATCGCCCATCTGTTTGTCTTTTAAGCCGCCCTCGGCGTTACGCCAAAGGACATCAGGAACAATCTGATTACATTGGCGTGCCTTGATGGCGACTTAAAATTCGACGCATCTGTGGCAGATTTAATTCTGACCACTGGCCTAAGGGTAAAGGCGTGCCAGAAATTCGGCAACACAAGCCGGTTTTTCACCACCTTCAATATCAATGGTAATAAGATAACAGATCTGTATACCGCCCTTCACCTCTTCTACTTGATGAATTGTCGTTCTTGCCCGAATTTTGGCTCCAGCTTTAACAGCAGAAGGAAAACGAAGCCTGTTAAGACCATAGTTTACCCGATACTTCATGCCGGGATAATTTTTCTGAAAAAAATCAGGATGATTGCTTTCAGTTAAATAAGGCAATAAAGACAATGTCAAATACCCGTGAGCAATTGTTGATTTATAAGGAGACTCTTCTTTGGCTCGCTGAACATCTGTATGAATCCATTGCACATCACCGGTAACTTCAGCAAAATCATTAATTCGTTTCTGGTCAATCTCAAGCCAGGGGCCCACATGAATCTGTTGACCAATCTGTGGTTTAATAAAACTTAAAAACTCCTGACATTTTTTCTGATCGCTCATAGTTTTGCTCTCTTTAGTTTAATATTTTTTGAAAGTACCTGTAAATTGTTTAGGTACAAGGCTTGTATTAATGCCGCCAAAGGCAAAATTCTGGACAGATGCACAATTGATCTTTGTCTCCATCAGCCGGGGGTATGGCGGATCATGGAGCAGCGTTCATCCACCTGATCCAGATTGAGCGTCGGCACAATAAGACCCTTTTCCATCATACAAAGAGTCAGAATAAATTCGATACCTTTTAAAAGTGAGTTAAATGTATAGAATCTCGACACATTTGACAAGTCTTAGACCCAGCCTGATGGAGACGAAGGGTGCAACGGGGTACCGGTGACGGTACTTCGGAAGGAAGCCGTCCTGCTGAGGCATGGGCGGTTCCTGCTGTCATCGACAAAGCACCCTCAATTTATAATACTCCCAATGCCCTTGTTTTTGTTAGTACCCAATACTGAGATTATTTTTGTCTTTTCGGGCAGTTTAAAATAAGATTCCTTAAGGGATCTCTCTTACACTACCTTTAAATTCTCAATTTTGGATACCTGGTCTCGGAAGGTATCCAAGGTCGAGATTTTTTTGACGGTTTTAGGTGCTGTAAAGTGAGAATATACAGCGCGACTTGATACGAGTTTCCAACGTTTCATCCAGGAGAATGCGAGTAGTCCTCTGCAACAGTCAGTTGCCACTGACAATTATTGGGCAACTGATACAGATGACGGCTGCCATGGTCTTTGGCGTGCCGTGCTTTTTCAGTGATGGATTGAGCTGTTATCTGTCGGCTTTGATTGAGGTATACCATATCCTGAAGACATTTCCGCGCACAGGAAAGCGGGGCCGTCCCAAGGAACCGATAAAGGAACCTCACCCGGATCCGGTCTATGGGCAGTTGATCAAAAAGAAGCGTGATGGGCGACTTCAAGCGTTGGTGTATCGGGTTTGCTGCGGTGCCGAGCGTCTGGCGGAACTGGGGCTGTTGATTTGTACCGGTTTGATTGAACGTCTCAATCTTACGCTTCGTCATGCCTTGGCGCCTCTGGTGAGAAAAAGCCGGTGTTTCTGTAAGGATCGGACCCAAATGAGACGGCGTGTAACCTTCTTCCAAGCCTTCTATAATTTTGATAGGCCGCATATGAATTTGAGCCGTTTCATAATCAAAGTGGTAGCGGATGAGCACCGATTTCTGTCTCACATGTCAAAATGAGCGGGAAGCATCAGGGTGTTTCAGTATACAAAATCCTTGTTTCCGAGTCCCTGAGTTAATGGCATTGAAGGGTGATTATTTTTTTTTTGCAGAAAATATCCAGACAAGGGACCATCCTAAGGCCACGGGCAGAATTCCAGACACGATAAACATTGAAATCTGCCCCTGCCAGGGTTTTGCCCACAAGGCACTGATGATGATGACGGCTGCGGACAATACAATGGCGAGTCTCATTTTCATTGTGAATCCCCTGGGAGACGGCCTTGTTTTTTTTCTTTTGCCCGGGGGCTTTGGGGTAATTATTCTAGGTACAATCAAGATACACAATATTAGAAAAATAAGTACAAGAATTTCGCTGATGCCGGTCAATTAAGTTTCCTAAAATTTGTTGTATTTAATTATTTTCTACCGGTTATAAATGGATTTGAGCTTTGCATACGCTTGCTGAATTTCTAAGAATTTTTCATTGGCAAGGTTTGAAAACTCTTCACCCAGGTGGGACAGTTTATCCGGGTGGTATTGCTTGGCCTTGTTTTTATATGCATTTTGAATGTCAGACCAGGACGCAGAATCGTCCACACCAAGGATTTCATATGGAGATTTAAAGGTACCGGTTCTATCTGACGCGTTCTCTTTTGTTGACTGACCTGTTGCATTGGACCTGTTTGGTCCTGCTTTTCTAAATGTTTTTTTGGCAGCTTCAGGACCTTTCCCTTTTTCCCCAGACGATTGTTTAGTGCCTTTTTTAAATAAAAAGGAGGGCAGCCGGCCATATCTGATCAGATGATACAGACACATCATAACCAGACTGTCATCTATCCATCCTATCCAGGGCAGATACATTTCGGGAATCGCATCTACAGGTGAAATAAGATAGGCCAGCCCCAGAAGAATCAGTATAAATTTAACCAGGGGGGACATTGTCACTTCCCGGCGGTCAGAACATCAATCATGGTGAAAAGTTTCTGCTCAAAGGCGTTTGTATCAATTTGGTTTTTTAGAAAAACGACAGCATCAAAGGTGCCTGAAACATAATTCTGCCGGCCGTTTATGTTATGGGTCAGTTCAAACAGTGCAGACCCGTCCGGTGCCTTAATTGTATATGTATGCCATGCGTGCCCCTCTATATACTGCTCTTCAACGCCTAAATCTTCTTTCTGGATTTTGGGATCTCTGATTTTTTCAATGCTGGAAATATCGAAATCAATTCCCAGTTGATTGAAACAGGCCACCAGGGCCTTGGCCGTGCCTGATGTATCCGCTTTTCCCTGCTGATGGCTCTCTTTGACCTGAAGTGTGAATCCTTTGAACAGTCCAGGGAAGGTGTTTGCCCCGTATTCAAGCATGGCTTGAAGCCCGACAATCTGTTTGGCCATGTTTGGGGCAATGACCGCAGGCATAGGTCCGTTTTTCACCGTACGTTCAAGATCCTGCCTGTCTCCGCCCGTGGTGCCCATAACAAAAGGTATTTTATGCGCAACATAAAATTTTGCATTCTCATTTACCGCTGTCGGGTGGGTGTAATCAATACAAATGCATCCAGGGTAAGATGCAAGAATCTCATTGATCTTATCTTCCCTTTCACTGGGTTTTAAAAGGGTGACTTTTGTCTGATTCACAGACACCTGACCATCGGTAATCTCCTCCCCGGTCAGGGAGAAGGGTACAAGTGAAAACCGTTCATCCTGTAAGACGGCTTCAGCCATTACATGAGCCACATTGCCGGGCAGTCCGCTGATCATGATGGGTATACAATTCATTTTAAATCTCCTTGAAGGCTTTGGGTAAAATTGGTGAAATCGGCCATTCCGGGTTCGTTTAAGTCTTTGAGCCGACATTCAAGTCCTTTCAAAGCTGCCGGGATATATTTTTCAAATTGGCTCTTATTTTTAACTCGAGTTAAAAAACCAAACGCGCCCAGCATCTGAAGGTTACGTGAAATACAGCAGTATCTGAAAGAGTGCATAAAAGCATCTTTATCAAAGGATACTTTAAAGCCGATTTTTTCCAACGCATAGTTTAAAAGTTGATCCCGGACAGCCCGGGACAGTGTAACATAGGGGTCAATTAAAAGGGAAGCCAGATCATACTGAATCGGACCTAATCGTGCGGATTGAAAATCAATGAACCAGGGGTGCCCGTCATGGATCATGATATTTTTCGACTGGCAGTCCCTGTGCATAAGCCCGTTCATTGCATAAATCAGTGCATTGTCGGCAATATGGTGAAAATGCGGGGTAAAGGTTTCGAACTGTTCTTTGCGGCTAAGATATCCATTTACAAAGGCCTGCATAAAATACCGGCATTCCAGATCCAGAATCATCTGTTTTGAGTAGGACGGGGTCTGGCAGGTCCAGGCCGTATCAAAATCTTCAATCCCTTTGAAAGAAAAATCAACCAGGGCGTCAATGACAAATTGATACCATTTGATAATCTGTTTTTCGTCCATTCCCCGGATATGGTCTGCCAGATGGGTGCTGCCAAGATCTGCCACGGCCACCTGACCTGAAATTGCGTCATGACCCAGAATTTGGGGTACAGCGATACCTTTATCAGCCAAATGCTTTCCTATGTTTATAAACGCATGCAACTGGGCTGCACCATTGTTGCATTGGGCCGCATCCAGACAGATACCGTGATCCGAGAGAATCAGGCTTTTTTCCTTATGCCGGGCACGGAACCAGAGACGGTCCGATCCGTCCCCGGCCAGGGCCTGGATGTCAATATCTTGAATCCGGGATGGGATGACACCAAAAATTTTGCCGGCCAGGCATTCCCTGGATGTATGTTGGTAATCTTGGGGGGTTCCCATGTCCCGCCAGTAAAATTGCTTTGCTTTGAGCGCAGAAATTTTTTCCAGGCAACATAATTTTTTATATACATCAATGCTTGAAAATGTTTTTTCAGGGGGCATGTATTCAAAAAGGCCCGGGGATATTGCCTGGATTCCCGTGAACGCAAGGCCGGATTCCGGGGCCTGGGAAAAATGCCTGACAATGCCGGTCCCTGGCGTTGTCTGGTCCACACAAAGGGTATTGAACCGGTAGCAGTCATGGACCAGCAGGGTGGCAAGGGCACCAGATGCCTTGTGGCAGGCCATCAGGTGTGACAGATCAAAATCACAGAGTACATCTGCATTAACCACAAAAAAATCTTCATCTGCCAACTCACTGCCAAGGTTGGCAATGGCCCCGCCGGTATCGAGAATTACAGGCTCAAAAACCACGTCCAGAAGGTTTTTTGAACGGTGATTGTTAACAAAGTTTGCAATGGCATCTGCCAGATGGTGCGTATTGATAAAAATTTTTGTGCAACCGGCATCTAAAAGATTATTAACGGCATAGTCGATAACCGGTCGGCTATTGATGGTGAAAAGGGGCTTGGGCAAATGCTGTGTATAGGGCAGCAGCCTTGTTCCAAGCCCTGCTGCAAGTATCAGGGCTTTCATAATGGGTCAGCTTGAGATCCGTCTGGAAAGCAGAGCAATGATCTCCTTGTACTGGTCTATACGTGCCTGGTCCCCGGAGCCGTTGATGTCGTTTTTGGCAAAATAGTTCACGGCATTGCGGTAATTGATCAGGGACAAGGATTCCTTTCGGACCACCTGGTTGCGTTTATACAGTCTGGTGCCGAATGAAAGCAGCTTTTTTGCACGCTCTTTAACATCATATTTGTCTGTCTTTTCTTTTTCCAGGAAGACAAGGCAGGTCATATAAGATTCGAAAAAGGGAATGAGAAAGGCTGCAAACCATTTAAGTTTTCTCAACCCCTCCGATGTCAGGTTAAAGGTGTCGGCAAATTCAGGATCAGGTACAAGAATCCCCTCGTTGATAAAGCCTTTTAACGCCTTTGAAATCTGCTCCTGTGCCGTAATTTCTTCATCAAATGAAAATTCATCCGTGAACAGTTTTTGCAAAAATTGATACCTGGATACAAGGTCCTGCATGTCAAACTTAAACCGGTCTATTTCTATAATGGCTGCGGCCGTATAGGCAGCCGGTACAAAGAAACAGATTACCGAGTTTTTATAGTAGTCCAGGACCGGTCTTTTGTTGTGTTTGACAATGAGCATGGTGGTGTCTGTGATGTCATCCTCGTCCTCATCGGCAAGTTCAATGAAATTTCTGGAAAGAAAATTTTCAATGACCGAATTAAAGGCATTGTCCGGGTCAATCATCAATGTGTCGGAAAGATACGCCCCGTGAAAAATCAGATGATTCATATAGGTGTTTACCCGGGCAAACATCTGTTTTTTTGTAAACGTGCTTTCAGAGCAGTTAAGGATGCCGGAGGCGATGATACCATGGGGCGTAGCAACGGTATTGTCATTGATGGCACTAATCAGTTTGTATCCGAACTCTTTGACAAAGAGACTGAACTCCTCGTCACTGGACTTTTTGAAATCAACCCCTTTTTCTTGCATATACGTGTTCATGGAAATCGGCGTGTCAAATTTAAGATACACTTTGCCGTATTTTCTTTTTAAAAATTTTCTTGTATTCAACAGGCCTTTTAGGTTTTCAGGTGTCTTTTTGCCGCCTTCAATTTCCTTGAGATAGGCGTCTTCTTCCAGGACCCTGTCATACCCCACATAAATAGGCACAAAATAAAGATCTTCACAGGCACCACTTAAAAATGCCCGGATAATCATGGACAGCCCGCCGGTTTTTGGGGGCAGTACTTTTCCTGTCCGGCTTCTGCCCCCCTCAATATAAATTTTGATGTTAAAACCTTCATAGAGCAGTTTCTCGATATATGCTGCAAAAATGCGGGTATACAATTCCGCTCCCTTGAATGTCCGGCGCAGGAAAAACGCGCCGGCGCCCCTGAATATCGGGCCAAGGGGCCAAAAGGAAAGGTTTTTGCCTGCCGCAATATGGGGGCAGGGCATATTGTTTTTGAACATGACATAGGGTAAAAGCAGGTAATCAAGGTGACTTTTATGACAGGGGATCAGAATCAGCGGGGCTTTGGTGTAAGTCTCCCGCATCGTGTTGATCTCATCCTGGGATACGGAAATCCCCTCAAATATGTTTTTAAATACCCAGGTGAAAAGCCAGTTTAAAACATTTATCACTCTTAAACTGTAATTGGCTGCAATTTCATCGATATAGGCAGCCGCCTTTTTGTTTACCTTTCGCAAAGGAGCCCCGGTTTTGTCTGCATAGGCAGCCAGAAATTCTCTTAAGGATTTTCGGTTAAGAATGTCCTCGGTGATCTCCTGACGGGATTTAAGCACGGGACCGGTGATACTTTTATGCTGGCGATTCAGGATACCCACAAGGAGACTTCTAAGTCGATGGGTCTGGAATTCCGAATCAAGCCGCTGGATTTCAGGCCGGGCTAAGAATTCTTTCAGGTTTACGGGCCGCGCTACTTCCACCCGAATTTTGTCCGGTTGCCGCAGCATGGTGAAAATTCTTTTGATGCGGCCGGGTTTTTCATGGGTGCCGAATAAAATATCCCCGAGGCTTGGGTTTTTGTGCATGGGCTTGGTGATATAGATAATATCTTCAGGCACAATAACAACTGGCCTCTCAGTTTGTTTCTGCAATTCAATCAGATGAAATAAAGGATCCGGGGTTGACCTGATAAATCTGTTATAAAATTCATCCTCTTCAATAAGGCTTATGAAGCCTGCCCGGTTATCCAAAAGCATTTTCCGGGCATACCCGCTGGAATAAATATCCTTGAAATGGAAATATTGAAAAAAATAGTGTAAATGGGAAAGAATAATACGCCCTAGCTGTTTTACGGGCAGAAGAAAGATAAACCGTAAATCAAAACTCAGCTCAGGGTACGGGCAGTTCATGGGTTTTAAAAGGGTATGAAAATATAAAAAATCAAACATATGTTTGTTTTTACAGGCAAAAACAACAATTGACCCCGGTGCTGTATTTTTTATCTTTTCAAGGCTGTTGTTGTCTATGCTGATTTTATTAACAAGATGGTTCAGTATTTTTCCGATAATAAAGCTTTGGGTGCCTGGATAAAAACTTGAATAATAATCGTGGGAGTCGTTAAGCAGAAACGCTATTAATTTACGTATTTTTTTTCTGGTGGCTGAGACCAGGTCATTTATCGATGCAAACAAACTCATAGGGTGTCCTTTTTTTCCTTCGAAGTTTGAAGGGTCAATCGTGGCAGGAACGCTTTTTTCGGTTAATTCAATACCAGAGCTTGGTTTACAAGGCAATATGATAATTTTTATATAACTGCCATGGATTGACATAATTTATCAACACCGAGGCTCAATCCATAACGAAACATAAAAGTGGTTGAATAATTTATTTTGACTTTCATATAAAATGATTGAAAAAAACGTCGATTTTGCTGCCAACATACTGAATTAAATATATTTATTCAGGTCTTTTAACATGGGTAAAAACGCCTTGATAAAATCAGGGGCCTGTGATATTTTTCCTCATCTATTTGGAATTGAAACAAGCATATAAGCAGTTACATTATTTTTGGGTATGAATCACGTATTATACGTATCAAATGTTTAGACGGGAATTTAAGGAGGATAATCTATGAAAACGTTAATTGGCGGAGCTATTGCAGTTCTTCTCGGAGTTGTTGGTTTGGCTGTATGGTTTACGGAATTTGTGCAAATTATTACCGGATGTGTCCCTGTTGTTCTTCTAGTGGGCGGCGGCTTTGCACTTTACCTTGGATTTGACGAATTGAAAGACTCTTGGAAGAATGACGAAGGCGTTGACACTTCTGCAGATTGAGACAAGACTTAACTTACCCACTTGCTGAACTCGAAAAAGAACCGGCAGCAGGGAAAGCGTCAAATAATTCCGCGCTGTCTCCGCTTTTTCGGATTTATCAGTCCATAGTATAGCGATAAAAAGGGCCGTGATAGAATGTCACAGCCCTTTTTTTGTATAGTATCTAATTAAACATATAGATAAAAGGCTTGTGACACCTGCTTAAACTGCTGCAAAGGTTCCTGCCAGGCCCTTTCCAATTCAAGGGGATCATTCATGTCTTCAAGATTTTTCCGCAATTTCCGGCTGCCTAAGATCAGG
>JAQYWJ010000282.1 GCA_030145005.1 Desulfobacter sp.
TCAAACACTAAGTAAATAACTGGGGTCAACGCGTTGACCCCAGTTACCGTATATTTTTACGCCAGGGGCGTATTGGGTATCAGCTCCCACACACCACAGGGGCATGCCCCTTTGCAGAATCCACATCCAATGCATTTGGATTCATCCACTACATATTCAAAGCCGGTTTCCTTTTCCTGCCGGCTGATGGCCCCTTCAGGGCAGACTGCCACGCAGATGCCGCAATCCTTGCAATTTCCGCAGGAGGCGCAGTCCTCACCGCACGCTTCTAAGGTATTGGCATCATGTCTGGGGTTATAATAGGTCAGGTTTACACGCCGGGTATCGATCATAGGGGCAAGGCCCTCCACATCCGGAGCCTGGCCTTTGAGCAGCTGATCAATAACTATGGCTGTCCGTCGGCCTGCGCCGATGGCATCGGTGATAAGTCCCGGACCCACGGCATCCCCGATGGCAAAGACCTTTTCATCCGAGGACCGGCTGGCTTCGTTCACCTTGACAAACCCTCTTTCAAGCTCAATCCCCTCACCAAGGAAGGACAGATCAGGCACGTCTCCGATGGAGATCACCACCGTATTCGCCGGCAGTATTTCGCCACTCTCAAGTTTAACCCCTTGGTAATTAATTTCTTTGGTGAATACCGGCCAGCGGAATTGAGCACCACATTTTTCGGCATCCTCTCTTTCCTTGCCGAATGCCGCCGGTTTCTGAACATCAATAAGGGTTATATCAACAGCACCCAGCCGGTGGGCTTCGGTGGCCACATCACAGCCCACATTACCGGCACCGATAATCACGATTTTTTTGCCTGGTTTTATCTTGTTTGCCTTGGCCTTCTCAAGAAAATCATTGGCAAAAAGAGCCCGTTCGGCACCTTTGATCGGAAGGGATCTGGGTTTATTGCCCCCGGCTGCCACCACAACATAGTCATGGCTCTTTTTTATCTCGTTGAACTTTTTCGCATCAACTTTTTCTCCCAGTCTTATATCCTTTATATAAGACTTTATCCGGTCTATTTCGGCATTCAGGGTGTCGGCAGGGATTCGGGATTCGGGAATAATAGCGGAAATTTTTCCGCCAATGCTCTGCCCGGCTTCAAATACCGTAGCGGTATGGCCTTTCATGGTGAGTTGCCAGGCCGCAGAAAGCCCACCCGGGCCCCCGCCGATGACGGCCACTTTCTTCCGGGATTCTTTGGCCGGCTTTGGCGGTTTTATATTCTGGGCAGCCTGGCCCAGAAGGCGAGCATTAATGGGAGCCATATAGGACAGGTTCCGGGTGCAGGACGCCATACATGGACTGGGGCACAGGTGACCGCACACGGTCGCCGGAAACGGAGAATACTCAAGCCCCATGGATATGGCTTCGTCAATGTTATCGGTCCGGATCATGGCCCAGCGCTGCTGGACCGGGATTCCGGTGGGGCAAGATGCCTGGCACGGCGAGATATATTTACCGTGCTCCCAGACCGGAATATATCTTCTGTACTCGCCCTTGGTAATGACCGGCACAGTGCCTTTTTGCGTTTCCTGGAGATCTCCGATCAGGCCGCCGCGGCCAAGCTCCATATCCCAGACCTGTTCCCTGAACCAGGCCACGGATTTCCGGTCCGGCCCTTCGGCCTTTTCCTGAGGCGATTTGGCTTCAATCAGACGCCAGTCTTTTCGAACAGCCAGTTCGTTAATCAGTTTCGGCTGTTTGATTTTTTTAAGAAAGGTTTTAAGGCCCTGGGTCAGCCATTCCCATTCCTGATCATCAAGCTCTACTTCCTTGGCATCCTTGTCGGAATAACTTTTGGCCTCACCACGAACAAAAACCTTGCCGCCCACCATACCCACCAGGGGTCTGTAGCCCAGAAGCTGTTCCGGGTCAGCAGCGTTTAAACCGCAGATAACGGCAATGCCGCCTGCCATGAACTCACCGAAGTAATCCCCTGCTGCCCCCAGGACCCACAACTCAGGAGGTTCAAATCTGGGGTTGCGCTTTGTCATGGTCATGCCCCGGGCGCCAATGGAGCCGCCCACAAAAACCTTACCCTGGGCTGCGCCGTTCATGGCCCCGTTAGAGGCAGCTCCATGCACAATGATTTCAGCACCGGCATTGAGCCAGCCAATATCATCCGAGGCCGGACCCATGATCTCTATTTTTGTATTGGGTGTGCCAAGGGAGCCTGTGCGCTGGCCGGAATGACCAATAATACGGATGTCCAGTGTGTCAGGGGCGCAATCCCAGAGTCGTCCACCAATGCCGTGCTGGCCAAAGGCCTGGATTTCAAGCTTTCTGTTGCCCCGCTTGATGTGCTGGTGAATAGTATCTTCAAGTACCCGCGAGGAGATCCGTTTTTCGTCTCTTTTACCTGCTATAAAAATGTATTCGCTTTTTATCATATCCCGTCCTCCTTTACACCACGTACTTGATACTGAGACGGTCAGCAATGTTTTTATCATCAATTCCCAGCGCATCGGACATGCCGATGGGAAGGGAGGTGGAGCGTCCCAGGGGTGCTACGATTTTTTTGAGTTGCGTGTCAAAGGAAACAAAAATATCCACCACGCGCTGGGCCACATCTTCCGGGTCAAGGCGGCGGTAAAGTCTGGGGTCCTGGGACGTAATGCCCTTGGGGCAGATACCAAGATTACATACGTTACACCGGTCTTCTTCCGTACCCACGCAGCCGGCGGCTGCCTGCATCACATATTTTCCAATCTGAACCCCGGATGCCCCCAGCATGATCAGGGCTGCTGCATTGGCGGCAA
>JAQYWJ010000283.1 GCA_030145005.1 Desulfobacter sp.
CGCCACCTGTTTTAATACCGTATCTCCGGCCTGGTGCCCATATGTATCATTAATAATTTTAAAGTAATCCACGTCAATCATTAATACGGAAAACTTTGTTTCATACCGGCGGTAATACTTGTAGAGATCACGCAGGATACTCATCACCCGTTTTCTGTTATTCAAACCCGTCAGTGGATCAGTTGTCGCCAGCTGCTCCAGTTTTGTCTGGCTGAGCTTCAGTTTGGCGACCATTTCATTGAAAACGGTGGTTGCAAAGCCAATTTCATCGTTGCGGCGTAATGGAAGATGGACATCGAGATCACCTTCGGCAACCCTTTCAGCCCCTCTGGTCAAAGCCGACAATGGCACAATGATCTGCCGGGTCAGCAGATAAGCCACAATACCCATAAAAACACCAAAACAGCAGATAATAATAATATTCCGATGGCGGGCATGGATCAGCCCGGAAAATGCCTTTTCATAATTTTCCGCAATAAAAAGCCCCCATTCCAGTTCTCGAAACGGGACAACCAACCCCATTAAGCGCTCACCCATGCCGTTGGTATATTCACGAAGCGTTTGACTATCACCAGACGGTGCCGGATAGATCTCATTAAGAACTTTTTTGGCCCCCCTGCCGTATAGAAACTGCCGACCGGTTTTTATATCCACAAGGGATTCATAGGTCCAGTCACCAGAGTCTCCAAATTTCACCGGATCCAATAAAGGCAGTAATCCGGTGAGTCTGACTTCAATCGCCAGCAATGTTTCATATTCATAAAGCTGATCCAGAAAAAGGGGAACGCCGATCAGGATAAGGGGCGACTTATCCCTTAAATCAATGTACGCGTTTCCCTTGAACCATTGTTTGTCTGAAATCTGTTCGATGTAATCATCAGGAAAGGGAAACGGCCGGTCACCACCGCCGTTTTCAGAGGCGACGATAACAGAGCCGGTCCTGGAAAGAACAAAAATCCGGACATAATCTTTAAATTGATGCTGCAGTGCACTGAGGTAGGTTTCAAGTATTTTGATATTTAGGAGCCGATTTTTAGTGTCATCCGCCGTTTCTTCAGGCGTTTTAAGATAAGCCGTAACAGCTTCCGATACAATTGACGCGTTGGAGAACACAGTCAGATCATAAACCCGCTTTTTAAGCCATAGGGAAATTTCCTGTTCCATGATCAGTGCAGAGTCGGCAAACTTTTGCTTAACCTTTTCCTCCAGCGTAGTTTGCAGCATATTCTGGAGCAAAAGCCCCATGGATAATGACGGTATGGCCGTGACCAATACCGCAAAAACAAGGATTCGGTTCCTGATGCTCAATAGATATCTATTTTTATTTTTCCGTTTGCCCATAGATCGCTAAGAATTATACTTCTTTCAATACCTTAATAGCCATTGATTCAACAAGGTCATTGGTTTTTTCTTTATATTCGAGCATATGCGGAGATGATAAATGCGCCTTTAAATCCTCTACACTGCGCCATTTTTCAATGATGGTAACCACATTTTTATTCAATTCCTGCGGCGGGAGCCCTGTAGGCATGTCAACAGTCGGAATATACTCAATACATCCCTTTTCCTCAAGGACAGCAGGTATATTGGATTTGAAAATTTCAATAAACTTGTCTAATTGACCTTCCTTAACATGAATTGATGCAATCACGCTTATCATGGTTAAAATCCTTATTTTTAGAGAATCATTATTTTTCACCCATGGGTTTAATCGTGAATAATCGCAACCCTTCCGACTAAACCATTTTCTAATCTGACCTTAATACCATGTGGATGTGAAGAAGATTTTGTCAGAATATTTTTCACTACGCCTTCAGTCAGTTTTCCTGAACGCTGGTCTTTTTTTAATATGACAGAAACTTTTAGTCCCGGTTTGATTAAAGCTCTTTTCTGGCCGTCACTCATTTGAGCGTTCCCCAATTATCTTTTAAAATTTTGTTTTCAGCGGTTGGAATCCGCTTTTGAGGGAAATAATAGACTAAAAGAATCCAGATGACAACCGCGTTCATCCGCCATGATAGGCGGTCAGTACCGCTTAGGCTACCCAAAGCGGCCTAACGGTTGTTTGTAGCGCTATTTTTCAGGTGGGGCAGGGTTGTTCAAGCGATCAAAGTTTGCAAATATATTATTAATGGTTGCCCGGCAGCGGATCATTTCATCCGGATCTATTCCCTGCTCTGCCTCTTCCAACATTTCTTCTACAAAACCAACAAGATGCGGTTTTAATTCTTTGGCTTTATTTGTAAGATAGATAAGGTTGCTGCGTTTATCATTTCGGTCAGGAATCCTGAGTACAATATTCTTTTTCTCAAGGCCATTTAAAAGACGGGTAATGGCGGCTTTGTCTTTAACGGCGATCCGGGCAAGGGCCTGCTGGGTCTGGCCGTCCTGACGGTAAAGATGGACAAGAATGCTCCACTGCTCGTAACTGACATCAATTCCGGCATCCTGAAATTTTTTTGACAGCCGTTTTATGATTGCCCGGGATAACCGGCCCACAAGATAGCCAATGGATAAATCAATGATCTTGCTGTAGTCGTCCACTTATTTCTTTTTAAATATATTTTTTAAAGAAGAGACCCAGATTCCACTGAGAAACCAGGAATACGCCCAGGTACCAAATATAATGGCAATAAAGGCTTTGACAATGTCCATGGGACTGCCGTCAAGGGAAAATCCAGGCACGTATCCAAAAAGAAGGGGCCCCAGGTACAAAAATTTGGCAAATTTAAAAGAGGCCAGGGC
>JAQYWJ010000284.1 GCA_030145005.1 Desulfobacter sp.
TTACCTTCCGCCCCGCTCCGCAGCAGCATTCCGGCCCGCGATCCGTCCAAAAACAAGGCATTCGGTAAGTGCGCAGCTTCCTAATCGATCAGCGCCATGAATGCCGCCACAAACTTCACCGGCTGCGTAAAGGTTTGGAATCGGCTGGTTGCGAACATCAATCACCTGGGCGTCGGTATTGATTCCCACACCTCCCGGGGTGTAATGAACCTTTGGCCACAGATGCATGGCAAAAAAAGGCGGGCTGGATATCAGTTGCGCAGTTTCCAAGGATTTACCAAATTGATCTGTTTGGCCTTTCCTGATCATTTTGTTGTACTCTTCTACTGTGGAAGTAAACGTATCAGACGGTATTTTACAGGCTTTGGCAAGGTCTGCCAAGCTATTAAATTCATGTGCCTTTCCCGTCTTAAGACATTTTTCCAGACTTTGGGGATCATGTCCGACCCCTTGGGCATCCATAATCCCGACACAGGGATGCCCTGCTTTAAAAATAGCCATACTCCGTTGCCGGCGGTCTGCCCACTCGCTTACGATACGGCGGCCGGTTGACGGATCGACCAGGATTCCATTGGGGTACAAAGCATATGAAGCAAATCGTGCGCCGGATCCATAACCGACTTCATCAACACAGCCCCATGGGCCGGTCTGAATCCAGGACAAATGGACAGGCACCGCTCCGATTTTCAAAGCGGAGCTCAAGCCTTCAGCCGTTGCACCACGGTGGTTTGTGGAGGTGACAGTGGTGTCCAGACTTGGATTCTGCAGCATCCGAAATGGAACGTCATTGCCAAATCCTCCTGTGGCAAGAATCACTGCCCGGTCGGCTCGAATATTTTTTTGTTCTTTAGAGCCCTGGTCTTTGTGATTATATCCGGTTTTGATTTGAACGCCACATACTTTGCCGCTGTCATCAGTCAGCAACTTTGTCAAAAGGCATTGTGTCCTGATTTCCACGTCCATCTGTTTTAAACGGGAAGTTTGTGCTTTGACTATATCTTTGCCGGAATGACTGCTGGTTGTCAGACAACGGGCTACTGAATGCCCCCCGAAACGATCCAGGCGATCCATATATTGAACGCCCAGCTCCACTTGGAGCCATTCAACTGCTTCAGCCCCCTGTTCTGAAAATATCCTTGCCAGGCCACGGTGATTGAGGTTTAATCCGGCCTTTAATATATCTTGATAAAACAGTTCCGGCGAATCTTCTATGCCTTGTTCTTTTTGTAGTCTGTTCCCAGGTGCAGCCAATCCCCCGTCACTGATTCGAGTGTTGCCGCCTGTGATTTTCATTTTTTCGAAAACAATGACCGCCGCACCTGCTGAGCGGGCCTCAATTGCCGCACTGCAACCGGCAACGCCGCTTCCTATTACAACAACATCTGTTTGTTCATCCCATGTAATCATTATCTCTTCCTTTAAGAACACCCTGCGAGTCTATTGCTTTGTGTTCAAAGTAATTTTATCCAAAACTAAGGTTGACATTATTTTGAACACAAACTAATAAATAGGGTAAATATATACGGATATATAGCATTTTAAGGGCACTATATATTATATTTTTGCACTTTTCTACTTAATTTTAGTATGGTTTGAATGCTAATATACGCCGAATAAAGCCATGGCTCTAATGAATTTTGTTTCAGGCAAGCCTGTATCAAACAACGGAGCCAGCTTTTGGTTTAAGGAAGAATTTTATAAAAATATTTTGAATCAATTGTTTTCAACACGATTAAAAAGCATTGAATGAAAACTTTACAAAACAGTGGTAATGTAAGTGAGCTTGTACTTGCTGCCTTGCGAAAAATCATGCGGTCCATTGACCTGCACTCCAAATCTCTTGTTAAACGTTTCGGCCTGACCAGCCCCCAGTTGATCGTTTTGCGGGAGGTCAACGCACATGGCCAAGTTACAGCGGGTGAAATTGCCCATGCCGTCAGTTTAAGCCAGGCAACTATTACCGGCATTTTTGAACGCCTTGAAAAACGCGGCCTGATTACCCGGCAAAGGAGCAGTGATGATCGAAGAAGAATTTTGGTGCAACCTACCTTAGAGGCCACAAAGCGTTTAGCAGGGGCTCCCCCCTTGATGCAGGAATCCTTTGTTGAAGCCTTTGACAAGCTGCAGGACTGGGAAAAATCCATGATCCTGTCATCCCTGCAGCGACTGGTTTCCTTGATGGATACCCAATATATTGATGCTGCACCTCTTCCGGCAGCCGAACCATTGGAGACTCCCAAGGAGAACCACCCCCTGGAGACACCAAATTTGAAACCGTAAAATTCCCGGTCCATGCTGACAAATGGAGAAAATAGAAATGGAAAAAATTGTTATTGAAAATCTTTATAAAATTTTCGGGCCAAATCCTGAAGCAGCCTTGAAGATGCTCAAAAAAGGGCATTCAAAGGATGAGATCATGGAAAAGACCCGCCATGGTGTTGGCGTGGCCAATGCATCCTTTACGGTCAATCAGGGTGAAATCCTCGTGGTTATGGGATTATCCGGAAGCGGCAAATCAACCCTGGTGCGATGCATCAACCGGCTGATCAACCCGACTTCCGGCCGGGTTCTGGTTGACGGCAAGGATGTTACCCTCCTGAACAAGAAAGAACTCAGGCATTTTCGACAAAAACACTTTGGAATGGTATTTCAGAACTTTGCCCTTTTCCCGCATCGAACAGTCCTGCGCAATGTAGAATACGGATTGGAAATACAGGGCGTAACCCCTGAAGCCCGGCGTGAA
>JAQYWJ010000058.1 GCA_030145005.1 Desulfobacter sp.
AATTTCAGTGTCTATTTTTGTCTTTGGCGCAAGCGAGGATAAATTCCACGACTCTCATGACGATTCCATCATCAGTGACTCGGGTTGATATTCAAAATAGCGTTGGTTTCCTTTTGCTAATGGTTACATGATTATATAATTTGGCAGATCAATTCGAGGTAAATTGAGGTGAAGACTACCTCAAAGGCAAGCTCATTTTTTACGCACCTGAATACCTAAGACTATTCCTGTTAGGCCCAAGTTCATAAATAAACCGCCCAGTCTAAATGCCAATCCGTTTTGTGGGCTGGTGGCCATAAAACACCGCTTTCTGGAATGGACGATTTTAATTTGATCTTGTGCCTTAGTCCACACCTTTTCTTAAATTTTTGCTGCATGATCTAACGATTTACTTCACCAAAATTTCTTTTCCAGGGAATCGATAGGGCCTGCGGCACAGGGCCATAATAAAATTTTCAACTCCTGTGGCAGCGTCAACCCCGGATGATTTAATACGATAATCAAGATCGGAAAGAGCGGACAGCGCGTGTGTCAGTTCTTCCAGGGCAAAATTTTCAGATTTTAAAAAATTCTGGAATATGGGATAGGCATTTTTGGGATTGGGTGCCAGTAAAAGGTCATTGGCCGGCAGTTTGGCAGACTTTTTCTTATGTTTATCGTCCCCAACCATGAAAAGGCTTATGTTTTCTTCATCCGTCTTCAAGGAGTTTGCATCCCAGTCAATAATTGCAGGTAAAAGCATTTGCTTGAACGTATTGAACTGCATATGTTTTAAAGGTGGACACCCTGCCCTGCCCGTATTCAGACCCGTTGTGAAGCACTTGATGGCTAAAAGTTTTCTGGTCTGGTTTTCAAGGGTTTTTAAAATTTGTAACGGATGAAACCCGTCGGACAACAAGCCCGATAAAAAGGTAAGTGCTTTAGAGGCATCCCGGTCCATCACCGCATTGGTCAGGGTAAATATGGGGTTCTTTTTATCTTTATGCACTACAGCGCCGATATCGGCCACAGATATTTGGTTTCTGGCCCCGATATATGCCAGAAGTTTTTCAATTGCATTTGAAAATAACTCCGGATTAAATCCTGTCTGGTCCACAAGCGCTGCAAAAGCATCCGGGGCCATCTGCTTTCCTGTTTTGAACAGCATCTGCCGGCTGATATCCCGCAGCACAGCCTGCTGTTCTTCGATGTCGGCCTTTTTGGCGCCCGTGGCAACACTGCAGTCCACCACCAGCCCGTGTTCAAGGATAAGCTTGTATATTTTTTTTCTGCGATCCGGCGTACCCGTGGTAAACACAAGCACATGATTGTCAGGGATGCCGTCTTCAACAAGGCGGATCAAAATCTGAAGATCTTTTTCACTGTAGCTGATCTCACCGGCGGACGCTTTTATTAAAAAAAGCGGTGCATCTTTTACCGCAATGACTTTTCTGGTTCCAAGAAAAGAAAACGTACCGGCCTGTTCGGCTATCTCACCCACTGGTGTGGTTTTCCCGTCCAGGACATCAAGGCCGAACTGTTTTGACTCTCCTTTAAGCAGTATCGGAACAAGGGTATCCAAAGCCTTGCGCACCAAAAAGGATTCCCCGCAGATCAGCACGGTTTTAAGCTTATCGTTCTTTGACAGCGCATCAAGTGTGCCGGCAAGGGCCTTGTATGTGACCAGTTTTTTAGCGGCTGTCATGCCGGGATCTCAGTTTGATGATCATAAATATCAAGGCGATGCAGGAAATCAGGAACCCGATACCCTGGGACAGTGACAAAAAATCAAAAAAGAAGTTCCCCCTGAAATCCCCCCTGAAAAATTCAATAATGGACCGGAACACGGAATAGAGCATGATGTAGCTTAAAAAAACCATGCCGTTGAAGCGTTTTCGCCGCTGTATGGCCAGAAGAATCAAAAAAAGAACAAAGTTGGAGGCAATCATATACAGCTGGGTGGGGTGTAAAGGGATATTAAGGGGTGCTAAGCTGTCCGGGTTGGTAAAGGTCAGGGCAATGGGCAACGAACAGGGTTTGCCGTAACAGCATCCGGCGAAAAGGCAGCCGAAACGGCCCACGGAGTGTCCTAAAGCAAGGCCGGGAGATAGGACATCCGCGGTTTTCCAGATCTCCATTTTTTTGATGCGTAAGAATATAATAGCCCCAAGGGCTCCGCCGATAAAGCCCCCGAAAAAAACCAGGCCGCCGTTCCAGATTTTAAAGATATCAAGAAGATTGTCCCTGTAGGTGTCTATATTAATAAGCACATAAAGGATACGGGCGCCGGCAATGGCGCTGATTAAAACGGTTAAAAAAAGATCTGATACCATCTGATCCGGAACACCATAAAATCTTGCATTCCGTCTTGTAAACCAGATGGCGATGATAAAGCCTAAAGCCACGAAAAAACCATAAGTATAAAGCTTCAGACTACCGACCTGAAGAAGAATCGGATGCATGGGTACCCCTTATATTTCAGGCAGTTTGTTGAATATTACATGGTAAATTAATATGCCCATTCCAATGGTAATGGCTGAATCCGCAATATTAAAGGCCGGCCAGTGAAGGACGCCGACATAAAAATCCAGGAAATCAACCACTTTTCCAAACCGGAACCGGTCAATCAGATTTCCCAGGGCACCACCGAAGATCAGGGCCAGACCATAGGATAAAAAAATGTGGGATTCGGCTGTTTTCCGGTAAAGCCAGAGAACAAACAGGGCGACCCCGGAGGATAAAAATAAAAAAATGAATTTTCTGATCCCGGGGGATTGTTCGGCAAAAAAACCGAATGCTCCCCCGGGATTAAGTACATGGGTGATGTTAAAAAAATGATCAATCACCGTAATATGGGCGTACAGCGGCAAATCTCTTACAATAAGCCATTTGGTGATCTGGTCCAGCAAAAGAACACAGATACTCACCAGGGCAAGCCGCCGCATGGGTGTTAAAAAACCGGCCATCAGCCCAGAATGGTTTTAAGGGCCTGGGTGCAACGGGGACAGGCAGTGGGATGATCCGGATCAGTTCCCAGGTTCTCATCAAACCGCCAGCACCGTTCACATTTTTCACCGGAAGCCTTTGCCACCTTTATGGCCAGTCCCTCAATCTCCTTGCCCTGGTAAATATCCCCGTCAAGGGTATCCACCACCCGGGCTTTGGACACGATAAAAATATCATTGAGATCAACACCCAGGGATGCCACCTGGGCTTCAAGGTCACCCTGGGGCAGTTTGATTTCAACAGAAGCATCCAGGGGATGACCGATGAGTTTGGCTGTTCTTGCCTCTTCCAGGGCCTTGGTAACTTCTGCCCGCAATGCCCGGATATTTTCCCACTTGGCTGCAAGGTCCTTGTCCTCAAGGGTATCATCAAGGCTGACCATCTCTTCCATGTGGACACTTTCTTTTTTAGTGTCACCCAGGGGCATGTGGGTATAAATCTCTTCGGCCGTAAAGGGCAGGATTGGTGCCATGATTTTCACCAGGGCATCCAGTATCATAAACATGACGGTCTGGGCATCTTTACGGGTATCTGAATTTTCAGGGCTTGTGTAAACACGATCCTTGATAATATCCAGATAAAAGGAGGAGAGGTCCACCACGCAGAAGTTATGAAGGGTATGATAGATCACATGAAATTCATAGGCATCATAGGCTGCCCGGCACCGTTTTACCACATAATGCAGGCGGTGGAGAATGAACCGGTCCAGCTCCGCCATGTTTTCAATCGGCCTGACCTGGGAAGGGTCAAACCCGGTGAAATTACCCAAAAGAAACCGGCAGGTATTTCTGATCCTTCTGTAGGCATCCGAGAGCTGCTTAATGATATTATTGGACATGCTGACATCCCCGCGGTAATCCGCTGAAGCCGCCCAAAGCCGTAACACGTCGGCACCGTACTGCTTGATCACCTTGTCCGGGGCCACAACATTGCCCACGGATTTGGACATTTTATGGCCTTTTTCATCCACCACAAACCCGTGGGTGAGGACGGCCTTGTACGGGGCATGACCGGTTCTGCCCACAGCGGTCAAAAGTGAAGAATGGAACCAGCCGCGATGCTGGTCAGAGCCTTCAAGGTACATGTCCGCCGGACGTTGCAGTCCGTCTCTTTCCTCTAATACTGCGGCATGGCTGACACCTGAATCAAACCACACATCAAGGATATTCTGGTCTTTGGTAAAGGTTGTTGAACCGCAGTCATCGCATACCGCACCATCAGGCATCAGATATTGCGCATCCTTTTCAAACCAGATGTCCGAAGAAAATTCAGTGAAAAGTTCATGGATACGGTCCACGGACTCCCGGGTCACATACACCTTTTTACACTTGGTGCAGTGAAATACAGGAATGGGAACTCCCCAGGAGCGCTGGCGGGACAGGCACCAGTCCGGCCGGTGCTCAATCATGGAATAGATACGCTCCCTGCCCCAGGACGGAATCCAATGGACATTGTTGATTTCATCAAGGGCTTTTTGCCGCAGTCCCAGATTGTCCATGGAGATAAACCACTGGGGTGTGGCCCGGTAAATAACGGGCTTTTTACAACGCCAGCAATGGGGATAGGAATGGGACATGTCTTCCTGTTTGAGCAACGCCCCTTTTTCTTCCAGGGTTTTATTGATTTGCGCATTGGCCTTAAAAATAAACTGGCCCTCAAACAGCTCAACCCCTGGGGAAAATGTACCGTTACCCTCCACAGGCGAATAGCATTCCAGATCATAGCGTTTGCCTGCAACATGGTCGTCGGCACCGTGACCCGGGGCCGTATGAACACAGCCGGTTCCGGCCTCAAGGGTGACGTGATCCCCCAGGATAATCAAAGAATCCCTGTCATAAAAGGGATGCCGGCAGTTGCGGTTTTCAAGGTCCTTTGCAGACAGTTCGGCAATAATGGCATAATCTTCTATCCCAAACTCGCCCATTACATTTTCCACAAGTTCCTTGGCCATGATCAGGATGCCCTGGTTTTGTGTTTTAACCGCAGCATAGACAAAATCCGGATGAAGACAGACACCCAGGTTGGCCGGCAGGGTCCAGGGGGTGGTGGTCCAGATGACCACGGAAACTGTTTCCCCGTCTGCATCAAAAAGATCTTTGGCATTGTCCTTTACAGGGAATTTTACATAAATGGACGGGGAGGTATGATCGTGGTACTCAATTTCAGCTTCCGCCAGGGCGGTCTGACAGTTGCAGCACCAGTAGATGGGTTTTTTGCCCAGAAACATATCCCCTGACAGGCCGAATTCACCGCACTCTTTGGCGATGCGTGCTTCATAGGGATAGTTCATGGTCAAGTAAGGCTCATCCCATTCCCCTGCGACCCCAAAGCGTTTAAACTCTTCTCTCTGGATATCCACAAATGACGCTGCATAGGCCCGGCATTCCCGGCGCACCTGTACCGGCGTCATATCCTTTTTCTTTTTGCCCAGCTTTTTGTCCACATTGTGCTCAATGGGCAGGCCGTGGCAGTCCCAACCCGGTACATACGGTGCGTTAAAACCGCACATCTGCCGGGATCGGATGATAATATCCTTTAATATTTTGTTGATGGCATGGCCCATGTGAAGATGGCCGTTGGCATAGGGAGGACCGTCATGGAGAATAAAAAGGGGCTTGTCCTTGGATTGTTCCCGCAGTTTTTTATAAATGTTTTTCTGCTCCCAGGCTTTGATCATTTCAGGTTCGCGCTGGGGCAGGTTGGCCTTCATTGCAAATTTGGTAGAAGGCAGGTTCAGTGTTTTTTTATAATCCATTATTCCTAAATTCCTTTTGCCTTTCGAATTCGGTTTCAAATCTTATATTAAAGTCAAAATAACTTATTGAATTACTTTTATGTTTCGTTGTGGGTTGAGTCTGGGTGTTTATAGACCAGGTCAGCCCATGGCTGTTGTTATCAAACTTTTCTTTGTAATGGCAGCAAAGGGAAAAGTCAAGAATTTAGCGGAATTTACGCTGCTCACGCATGAATCTGACGGGCTTCAAGGATAACCACAAACCTTTGGGCATCGACAAAAGGCAGACTATAAGATTTATGTGTAATATGAAACTGCTTCTTAAGTTCAGGCGTGATCTCTTCCAAGGCATGCGCCCCTTTCAAGGCATAAATCCTGCCGCCGGGTGCCAGCATGGGACAGGCAAGCCCTGCAAGTTTTCCAAGATCCGCAAAGCCTCTGGCCGTCACGGCATCATACATTTGAAAATGCCCGGGATCTTTGGCAAGGTCTTCCACCCTTGCATGCAGTGCGCTGATGTTGTCAAGCTTTAAGGTGCGTACCACATGGTTTAAAAAGCTGACCTTTTTTCTCACCGCATCCACCATGGTGATATCAAGGTCCGGGCAGATTACTTTCATGGGAACGGCAGGAAATCCCGCACCGGAACCTATATCCATTACCCGTGCAGGCCGCTCCAAAAAACGGGCCGCAGCCAGCGCATCCACAAAATGTTTATATGCCATAAGCCGGATATCCGTTATGGCGGTCAGATTCATTTTGGCATTCCAGTGCATTAATTCCCGGGCATGGGCAGCCAGCAAACCCGTCTGGTCCGGTGATAAGTTCAACCCAAGGACATCAGCACCCTTTTCAAGGCAATGGCAAAATTCCTTCATTATTATATATGCAACCTTTTATTTTTTTTCAAAATGCACCCTGATTGGCCCGATCCTTTCCATGTAACGAAAATTTTTCGGTCAATCTTATAATCTGCCTTCCTGAAATTCAACAATAAAAAATATAATTATAATTGATTTTATTAAGAAAATAGTGTATTTTACCTTTTTTTATTTTATTTGACATTTTAAATTCTGGAATAATTTAACAAAATCATAATAAAATTATAGTATGAAACATAACGGCTGCGCCTTTGGCAAGGGTCGCACTTGGTATTGGTTTCAAAGGCTTTTTTTATTTTTAAGGACAAAACAAAATGATCAGAGATCTTAAACGGGTAAGAAATATTGGAATCAGTGCCCATATTGATTCCGGTAAAACCACGCTTACTGAACGGATTCTTTTTTATACCAACCGAATCCATAAAATCAACGAAGTCAGGGGCAAGGACGGCACTGGTGCGGTCATGGATTCCATGGAACTGGAAAAGGAAAGGGGCATTACCATTGCTTCTGCAGCCACCCATTGTGAATGGGACAACCATGCCGTTAATATTATTGACACCCCGGGCCATGTGGATTTTACCGTGGAGGTGGAACGCTCCTTGCGGGTTCTGGACGGTGTTGTTCTCATCCTTTGCTCGGTATCCGGGGTACAGTCCCAGTCCATTACCGTTGACCAGCAGATGAAACGCTACGAAGTTCCCTGTATTGCGTTTGTCAATAAATGTGACCGTTCAGGCGCCAACCCGCTTAAAGTCTGCAATCAGCTTAAGGAGAAACTCGGCCATAATTCCGTGATGCTGCAGCTTCCTATAGGCCTTGAAGATAAACATGAGGGCATTATCGACCTTGTGAAAATGAAAGCCTACTATTTTGAAGGTGACAACGGGGAAGAAATGGTGGAAGCCCAAATTCCTGCAGAACTGCAAGGTGACGCTGACGCGGCCAGAGAAGAAATGCTTGATGCTGTGTCCCTGTTCTCCGAAGAACTGACGGACGCTGTTCTTGAGGAAGCTGAAATTACCGAAGAGATGATCATGTCTGCAGTCAGGACCGGCACCATTGCCCGGGAGATGACCCCTGTTTTTCTGGGTTCAGCCTACAAAAACAAAGCGGTTCAGCCCCTGCTGAATGCTGTTATAGATTACCTGCCCTGCCCTCTGGATATTAAAAATGAGGCCATTGATCTGGACAATGACGAAGAAGCCGTTATTCTCGAAAGCGACTTTGACAAGCCCGCCGTGGCACTGGCCTTTAAACTGGAAGACGGCCAGTATGGTCAGCTGACCTACATCCGTGTCTACCAGGGCTGTGTTAAAAAAGGCGACACCCTGATCAACGCCAGGGACCATAAAAAGGTTAAAATCGGTCGTCTCATCCGTATGCACTCAAACCAGACGGAAGATGTGGACGCTGTCCCGGCCGGTCATATCGGTGCCATGTTCGGCATTGACTGTGCATCGGGCGACACCTTTGTTTCACCGGATGTCAACTACTCCATGATGGCCATGCACGTTATGGACCCGGTTATCTCTTTGTCCATTACACCCAAGGATAACAAAGCCCAGATCAACATGTCCAAGGCCCTGAACAGATTCACCAAGGAAGACCCCACATTCAAGACCTATGTGGATCATGAAACCGGAGATACCATTATACAGGGCATGGGCGAGCTTCATTTAGAAGTATACGTGGAGCGCATGAAACGTGAATACAGTGCCGAAGTTGCCACAGGCCAGCCCAGGGTTGCCTACAGGGAAACCATTACCCGGAAAGCGCCTTTCAATTACACCCATAAAAAACAGACCGGTGGTGCAGGTCAGTTTGGCCGTGTGGCTGGTTTTATGGAACCCACTGAAGAAGAATTTGAATTTGTGAACAAAATTACCGGCGGACGTATTCCCACCCAGTATATTCCGGCCTGTGAAAAAGGCTTTGTGGGCTGCCTTGTAAAGGGCCCGTCCCTTGAGTTCCCGGTAACCGGCATCAAAGTCACCTTGGAAGACGGTGCCTACCATGCCGTTGACTCCTCTGAGATGGCGTTTCAGTCAGCAGCCCGCGGCGGTTTTCTTGAGGCTTACAACAAAGCAAAACCTGTTATCATGGAACCTATTATGAAGGTGGTTATTGAAACCCCCAATGAGTTCCAGGGGGCCTGCATGGGGCTGATCAACCAGCGGCGCGGCATTATCCAGGGGTCCCAGGAGGAGGGAGTTATGTCAGTCATCGAATCCCAGGTTCCGCTGTCCGACATGTTCGGTTTTTCAACGGTTTTAAGATCCGCCACCCAGGGCAAGGCCCAGTTCACCATGGAATTTTCTTCGTATAAACAGGCACCCCTGTCTGTGGCAGAGGAAATTGCCAAGAAAAAAGCCGAAGAAAAAGCAGCCAAAAACAAATAAGACCTTTAAGACCTTTTTGATATAAGAGAGGAAATATGCTTAAAAATGACCTCATTTTAAGAAGCCCGGCAGAAAAAACCATTGGTGCCGAAAACATTACGAATGGTCAATTCGGTGCCGTACTTTCCCGGGCCGGCGTCGGCAAAACCGGATTTCTGGTCCAAATTGCCTTGACACGTCTGCTTTGTGACGAAAAAGTACTTCACATCAGCTTATGTGACACCATAGAGAAAATAACCATAAGATATAATGAAGGCTACACCAGTCTTGTCGAAAGTATCGGTTATGTTGACGCCCAGATTGCCGAACATCTGTGGGATGAGATACAACATCACAAAACAGGTATTGCATACAGCCAGTCCACATTTAGTGTAAACAAAATCAGAGATTATCTGGACAGTTTTAAAGGGGCGGACATTACCCTGCCCACCCTGATGATCATTGACGGCCTTGATTTTGATACCGACCTCTCAGGTATGCTTTCTGATTTAAAACAACTTCAAGAGGATTTCGGCCTCTGCACCTGGTTTTCCATGAAAAGCCACAGAGAAGAACCACTAAAACGGAACGGCTATCCGGTTCAGCTGGAAAATTACGACATGCTGTTTGAATGGGCCGTATTCCTTGTTCCCGAGGAAAATAAAATCCAGGCCACTGTGCTTAAGGACGGAGACAGAACGGACCAGAAATTTTTGCTGGATCCGGCCACGTTGATGCCGGCGGAAGAATAAATAGTGTTTGAACGCAAAGCCACCCATCTGAGGCGTTGCAAAGAAAATTTGCAATCCTCACAACCGGGCGGTTGCTCTGGTTACAAATTTTTCTGCGCCTTGCATCTGGGTAGCTTTCCGTCCAAACACGGGTTTCCATTCTGGCCCTAAATTAGGTTACATCAAGACCGCCGTCTTAGCAAATCAAAACACTTAAAGGCCGCAACACCCGTCAAGACGGTATTGCGGCCTTTTTATATCTTAAGTGCATACCTTTGATCTAACAATTCCTTAGTAAGTTTTACAAACAATCCTAACCCCAATGAAATATTTTATCTGCGTCAGTTTTTCCAAAAAGTTTAACAATTATCAAGAAGAAATACCCATGCAGTTTTTTAAACAAATTAAATTTATTTTTGCTGTCAGTCTCGTACTGCTTTTCATGGCGGCACCGGTTCTGGCCGGACAACCCAAGTACATATTTTATTTCATCGGCGATGGATTAGGCGCTGCCCAGCGCCAGTTCAGTGAATTTTTTCTTCAGGAGAAACTTAAGAACCCGAACAGCCAACTGGTCATGAACACCTTTGAAGTCGCAGGCATCAATACGACGTATTGTGCAGATTCGCTGATCACAGACTCAGCAGCCGCTGCAACCGCTTTGGCTTCCGGCGTTAAAACCAACAAAGGAGTCATTGGAAAAGACGTCAATGGCAACAGTGTCAAAACCCTGACCGAAGAAGCAAGGGACCATGGCATGAAAACCGGCCTGATCAGCACCACCCGCCTGACCCATGCCACACCTGCTGCCTTTGCAGCCCATAATATTTCCAGAAATAATGAGAATGAGATTGCCGACGATTTCCTGAATTCCGGTGTGGATTTCTTCGCAGGTGGCGGTATCCGTCATTTTATTCCGGCATCCATGAAAATTAAACATGGGGATGCCATAGGCAAAACCATCAAATCCAAACGCAAAGATGAAAAGGATCTGATCAAAGGATTTGAAGACAAGGGATATTCAACCTTTATTGGAATGAAAGGGGCAAAAGATTTCAGGTCAACCGATTTCTCAA
>JAQYWJ010000285.1 GCA_030145005.1 Desulfobacter sp.
TAGTTATCACCACCAAGCACCTGAAAAATGAAAACGGGTACTCAATATTTATCTCCAATTTTAATCCCATAATATGTCTATTAAGTGCTTAGATTTAGGGCTTTAGGCCCACCACAATATATGGTGGTGGACCCTTTCTGTCTAAAAGGAAGGATTGTGCATTGGTATGCGTCATTCGAAATTTGACATCAAACTGCAAGCAGATTACATGGGATTGCCCTGACTCAGTGTCTTGTTCGTCGCATTCTTTAAAATCAGCTGATATGTGATAAACGCCAAAGATTACTGATAACGAAAAAAACAAACCCTCATTTGCCGGGCCCGGTTTTCAACACCTCAGCGGCATCCTTGACCCGGGTCTGCTCCAGCAGACGGTGGGCATACGCGCTTGCCCGGGAAAAACTTGTCTCCATGACCGTGGCCTGGACACTGGGCAGGAATTTGGGATCCACGCTGAGGGTGGTGATACCCACCCCGAGCAGAAAGGGGATGTGTTCGGGATCATGGGCCATCTCTCCGCACACGGATACATCAATGCCATGGTTGACCGCCGCTGTTGCAATCTTTGCAATGCCGCGGTTCACGGCAGGATGATAAGGGATATAGTACTCGGCCACCAGTTTGTTGCCCCGGTCCGCACCCAACATATACTGGATAAAGTCATTGGTGCCGATGGAAAAAAAATCTGCCAGTTGAGCAAATTCATCTATGGTGGCAAGCACCGAAGGCAGTTCAATCATTATGCCCACCTCAGGATCGCTTTTGTGGGGCACACCCTCCTGCGCCATCTGACGGATACATTGGGCCATTACCTGTTTTGCCTCCAGAAATTCGTCAATGGAGGATATTAATGGAAACATCAGGCGGACCTTTTCCCTGCCATGGGCAGCCCTTAAAATGGCTCTGATCTGGGCCCGGAAAATCTGGCGGTACTTCAGGGAAAAGCGAATGGAGCGTAAGCCTAAGGCCGGGTTGGCCTCTTGGATAAAATCAGTGTGTTTTATGACTTTGTCTCCGCCGGCATCCAGAGTGCGCACCGTGGTGACGGTTCCTGGTTCTGTCTTGTCAAACAACCCTTTATAAATAAGGTATTGTTCGTCTTCCGAAGGAAAGCCGGACCGGATCAGAAACGGGAATTCCGTACGGTAAAGGCCTATGCCTTCAACTTTCAGTTCCCGGGCCAGGTGAATTTCACTAAGCAGGTTGATATTGGCAAGCAACCGGATGCGTCTGCTGTCACGGGTGTAGGTGGCAGGCTGCATCTCCCGGGTTTTTGCCCGCTTTTCAGCCTCCTGTTTGGCCTCGAATATGGAAAGGGTGTTGTCATCCGGATTGATGTAAATATTGCCTTGGCCTGCATCCAGCAACAGCCGGGTAGTGTCGGGCAGATCCAGAAATACGGGGTCATCGGCGATGATCAGCGGAATGGACAGGGACCGGGCAAGGATGGTGACATGGGAGGTAACGCCGCCGCCCACCAGCACAATGCCCCGGATGCCGTCGGCGGTGAGTTTCATCATGTCCGAGGGATAAATGTCCTGGGTAACAAAGATCGTTCCCCTGTCAGGGACTTTGGGCGTATGCACGGCCTTGAGATGGGACAAAAGACGTATGCCTAAGTCCTCAACATCCACCGCTTTTTCCTGCATATATGCATTGGGATTGTCCGAAAAGACTTTTATGTATTTCAGGGTGACCTGTTGGATGGCTGCCACAGGAGAGGTGCCCTGTTCCATCAGGGTTTTCATTTTTCCCGTGAAATTTTTGTCTTTGAGCATCATGAAATGGGCAGTGAATATCAACGATTCGCTTTCCGGTAGACTTGCGGCAAATTTATCCTGCAGATTCTTTAATTCATCAATGGTTTTTTCCACGGCAGTTTGAAAATCAGCCAGGGAATAAGTGACATTGGATGTGTCCGCCTCAAACAGAATGACTTTGCGTTTTCTTCTCGAAGGCCGGATCGTGCCGGAAGCTAAGCCGTATCCGTCGGATTTGCCTTTGATAAAAGCAGGAAATTTTTTTGAAATAGTGTCTGTATCTTTGTTTACATCCGCCGACTCAGGCTCCAGGGCCATGAGCAGTCTTGCATTTTCAATGGCACCGGCCAGCTGGGTGGCGGCCGTTCTCAATGCACGCTCATCAAGCAGGGTAAAATGGTCCATTTCCCGTTGCTGGACCGCCAGAACGCCGATTTTCATCACCCCACGTCGGATGGGAACACAAAGAAAAGAATTAAATGGTTCTTCTCCGGCATTGTCAAAATATTTGAACCCCGGGCTTGTTCTTGCGTTTCCCACCCGCAGAATTCGGTCCTGGGAGAAGCATTGGCCCACCAGGCCTTCTCCGGGCAGCATTCTGACCCGGTCAACGGCTTCGGGCTTCAGACCCCGGGTGGCTTTCAGGACCAGGTCTTTGGAACGGGAGTCAAAAAGGTAGATGGAGCAGACATGGGTTTTGAGGTGCTTTGCCACAAGTTCGCTGGCACCGGTCAGAAACGCTTCAATGTCCGATCCGCTGGTGATGATGGAGGCAAGTTCCCCCATGTCGAACAGCAGGTTAAGATGGTCGGGTTCTTTTTTATTCATTTTTTTAGTTGCTCCACAAGCGTTACGCCAGCCCCCAATACAGATTTAGTGAACTACTCACCCCTAAAGGGGCAGAGCTTCGGAAATTATGGCGTTTTGGCCAATTCC
>JAQYWJ010000059.1 GCA_030145005.1 Desulfobacter sp.
CTGAGCAGAAAAGGTTCTACAGATCCAATCTCTGCACAAAACAAGAAAAGCTATGGAACCCGTCTCCATAATTTAGATTTTCTGAAAAACAGTGAAATGGCTTCCATTTTTATTCTTGTTTGAGTAAGTTACGGTTTCCCCAAACCTAATAACAGCAAAAAGAAAGGGCATAATGGAAGCCACAAGCATAACCCAGACTAAGAGCCTGTTTGGTAATTGATGAATCGGCTGCAATCTCATGAGATTTCGCTTCGATCCCCTAATTACCAAACAGGCTCTAAAGCCAAATTTTAGACTGATTTAAGGAACCAAGTCCCATGAAATGCGTAAAAGGCGATTTAATTCACCTGGCCCGGGAAGGGCAGTTTGATCTCATTATTCATGGCTGCAACTGTTTTTGCACCATGGGCGCCGGAATTGCCAAACAGATCCGCACTCATTTTCCCCAGGCCTGGGAAGCCGACCTTGCGACGGCATCCGGTGACAGGTCCAAACTGGGCAGTTATTCAAAGGCATGTTTAAACACATCATCCGGCAGATTGTATGTGATCAATGCCTACACCCAATATCACTATTCGGGGGACGGGGTATTGGTTGATTATGATGCCATAGCAAAGGTCTTTACCACACTGAAAAAACAGTTCAGCGGCAATCGCATGGGATATCCTAAAATCGGGGCCGGACTTGCCAAAGGAGACTGGAACATTATCAGTAAAATAATAAACAGCGCTCTGGATGGCGAGACTCACACCCTGGTTGAGCTTAGATGATTAAACTAAATAATTAAAAAATAATCAAATTAAGGTTTGCACAATTGCTGATTTTATCTTAGTGTTTGGACCCAAAGTCACCCATCTGCGGCGTTGCATAAAAATTTAACGTCCTCACAACCACAAGGTTGCTCCGGTTTTAAATTTTTATACGCCTTGCATCTGGGCAACTTTGCGTCCAAACACGGGATTCCGTTCGGGCATTAAATATACAACATTAAGACTAAAGACAAAGATTAAAGAGATGATTAAAACAGCAATAGCAGGCGCATCAGGCTATACCGGCCTGGAACTGGTCAAATTGATTTCCAACCACCCTAAGGCCAGCCTTGAAGCAGTAACCTCAAACTCGTACCAGGGAAAATCATTTACCGAAATTTTTCCTTCCATGCGCGGATTTGAATCCCTGATATGCACGCCCTTTGATGCCAAGGAACTCTCAGGTAAAGTGGATGTCGTCTTTCTGGCCTTGCCCCACAAAGTATCCATGGCATTTGCGCCAAAACTCATAGACCAGAATATAAAAGTCATTGATCTTTCAGCGGACTTCAGGTTTGATGATGCCAAGGCATATGAAACGGTATATCAGCCCCACACCGCCCCAAATCTTCTGGAAGAAAGCGTTTACGGTTTGTGTGAACTCAACCGGGATCGCATCAAAAGTGCAAGGATAATCGGGAATCCCGGTTGTTACCCAACATCCATCCTTCTGCCCCTGGTTCCGCTGCTCAAGGAAAAGCTGATTTCCCCCCAGGGCCTGATTTCAGATTCAAAATCCGGAGTCAGCGGTGCAGGTCGGTCTCTTTCCCTGACCACCCATTTCTGTGAGGCAAACGAATCCTTTGGCCCGTATAAAGTGGGCAATCACAGGCACACCCCTGAAATCAACGAAGTATTGACCAAGGCGGCCGGGAAAACAGTCTCTTTGACCTTTGTTCCCCACCTGGTACCTGTAACCCGGGGCATGGTTTCAACCATTTATGCCCAAACTTGCGAAGGTGTCACCGAAAAACAAATTCGAGGTACCCTTAACAAATGCTATAAAAATGAACCCTTTGTCAGGATTCTGCCCCCGGATAAATTTCCGAACATGTCCCATGTCAAGGGAACGAATTGCTGCGATATCGGTTTTCACCTGGAACCTGAATCAGGCCGACTGATCCTTGTTTCAGCCATTGACAATCTGCTCAAGGGAGCCGCCGGCCAGGCAGTTCAGAATATGAATATCATGTTCGCCATTGACGAAAAAGCAGGGTTGGATTGGGTGCAAACTCCGCTGTAAGTGCATTTTTAATCAGGGCAAACGCATTAAAATCTCGGTTGTAATAAATTCAACAGGTTATAAAGCTTGATTTCAGCTTTTATGCTCCTTTTAAAAAGTTCTATTTTTTTAAATGTTTGAATTTATTGAAATCAAAAATCATGCCAATTTTTAATGCGTTCACCCTGCATTTTTACTTGACACGGATATCATATAGCTTGTATTAATATTTAGATGAAAAGTCGAATCAAAATATGGCTTCATTCAGGTAATAGTTCAAGAATCAGAGAAATTTCGCTTAGAAAATCGTTTTTACTTTGTTCTATGCTTCTTTTCATAGCCTGCGCCGGAACAGTATCCTACTTCGGCCATGACTACTATTTACTTAAGCAGACTGACCGTGATAATGCGGTGCTACTTGAAACCATCACAGGCCAAAAAATTGAACTTGAAGACCAGAGACGTCAGATTCAGATGTTTGCCGGAGAAATTCAGGGGTTAAAGGAGCAGATTACAAAACTTGGACAATTAGAGAATCAGGTACGTCTTATTGCCGATATTGACAAATCAGGACGATCATCAGGCCTATTGGGCATCGGCGGAGTATCGAAAATTGATCTGGATCAAGAGATCCCCCTTGACGCCCACCATAACGCCCTGATACGGGAGATGCATCATCAGGTAAAACAGATCAAATCTGTTGCTGATAAAGAGAAGCTAGATTTCAATGACCTGATCGACAAATTGACGAAAAAGAAAAACCTGCTGGCTTCCTCCCCGTCCATCAGGCCGGTTTCAGGTACTATAACATCGCCCTTTGGTTACCGAAAATCTCCTTTCACCGGAAGGAGAACCTTTCATTCAGGCCTTGATATCTCCAACCGAATAGGTACTAAAATTGTTTCAACTGCGGCCGGTAAAGTGGTTTTTGCCGGAAGAAAAACCGGCTACGGAAATGTTGTCATTATTGACCACGGATATGGAAAAGCAACCAAATATGCCCATTTAAGAAAAATCCTCGCTCATAAAAATCAGCAGGTCAAACGCGGGGAGGCAATTGCCACCTTAGGCAATACCGGTCGAACCACCGGCCCCCATCTTCACTATGAGGTTCTTGTCAACGGTACACCTGTCAATCCTTCAAAATATATCCTCAATTAGTGTTTAGCCACCGGCTGATGCAGCCCTGGAGTTTATTGTTCGTTATTTCATCAACCAGCCCAAAAGAAAATTCGTGCCTGCCCAGAAATAAGAATTTTCATCAAACAAAAAATTGAGCAAAAAGACTATTTGGAGATGGGCACGAATCATTTTTTTCTTTTATTTTCCGGAAGAATGCTTATATGTTGTACTGACAAATTAAATGACCTTAAAATTTAAACAGGTAGCGTTTACATGGCACTCAATTTTCTTACTAAACTCTTCGGATCCAGCAATGACAGGATCCTTAAAAAAATTCAGCCTATTATTGACCAGATAAACGAATTTGAACCCCGAATCCAGGCCTTATCAGATATCCAGATAAGTGAAAAAACAACTGAGTTTAAAAACCGCCTGGCAAAGGGAGAAACCCTGGACGACATTCTTCCCGAAGCCTTTGCCCTGGTTAGGGAAGCATCGGTGCGTACCCTTGGGCTCCGTCATTATGATGTTCAGCTCATTGGCGGCATTGCATTGCACCGCGGTACCATTGCAGAGATGAAAACCGGTGAAGGTAAAACCTTGATGTCCACCCTGCCCGCTTACCTGAATGCCCTTACGGGCAAAGGTGTTCACATTGTTACGGTCAATGACTATCTGGCCCGGCGTGACGCAGAATGGATGTCCCAGGTGTATGATTTTTTAGGACTGAGCGTAGGGGTAGTTCTTCATGACTTGGACGCCCAGGAACGCAAACAGGCCTATGCCGCCGACATCACATACGGTACCAATAACGAATTTGGTTTTGACTACCTGCGGGATAACATGAAATTCGATCCCGAAGAGCTGGCCCAGGGAAATCTGAATTTCGCCATTGTGGACGAGGTGGACTCCATTCTCATTGACGAGGCAAGAACCCCTTTGATTATTTCAGGACCGGCTGAAAAATCCACCCACCTGTATACCCAGGCCAATACCATTATCCCCGCATTTCAAAAAGATATCGACTATACCCTGGATGAAGAATCAAAAACCGTGTCTCTTACCGAAGACGGCATTGCAAAGGGTGAAGAGGTGCTCAATGTGGACAATCTTTATGATCCGGCCAATATTGAACTCCTGCACCACCTCAACCAGGCTTTAAAGGCCCATGTAATTTTCAAACGTGACACGGACTACATTGTAAAAAACGACCAGGTCGTCATCGTGGATGAATTTACAGGCCGGCTTATGAGTGGGCGTCGGTACTCGGAAGGTCTCCACCAGGCCCTTGAGGCCAAGGAGGGGGTTAAAATTGAAAATGAAAACCAGACCCTTGCTTCCATCACCTTTCAGAACTACTTCAGGATGTATGACAAGCTGTCGGGCATGACCGGTACAGCAGATACGGAAGCAGAAGAATTTAAAAAAATTTACAACCTGGATGTGCTGGTCATTCCCACCCACCAACCCATGGTCCGTGAAGACCGGGCAGATCTGATCTACAAGACCCAGAAAGAAAAATACGATGCTGCCATCACGGAGATCATCCGGCTGCATAAAAAAGGACAGCCTGTGCTGGTGGGTACCATTTCCATTGATGTCTCCGAATCCCTAAGCGAAAAGCTCAAGAAAAAAGGGGTTAAGCATACTGTTCTCAATGCCAAGCACCACAAGCAAGAGGCAGAAATTGTGGCCAATGCGGGCCAGAAAGGCGCTGTGACCATCTCCACCAACATGGCCGGTCGTGGTACTGACATCAAGCTGGGAGAAGGGGTTAAAGAACTTGGCGGCCTTCATATTCTTGGCACATCCCGCCATGAATCCCGGCGTATTGACAACCAGCTGCGAGGCCGGTCCGGCCGCCAGGGAGATCCGGGAAGTTCCCGGTTTTATTTGAGCCTGGAAGACGATCTGCTCAGAATTTTCGGCGGAGACCGTATCCATTCCGTCATGGACCGGCTGGGCATTGAAGAAGGCGAGCACATTGAACATAAATTTATTTCCAAAGCCATCGAAAACGCCCAGTCCAAGGTGGAAGGACACAACTTTGAAATCAGAAAGCATCTGCTCGAATATGACGATGTCATGAACCAGCAGCGTGAGATCATTTATCGCCAGCGCCGTGAGGCACTGACCTCCAAGGATCTCAAACAGGTGGCTCACGATATGATGGAAGATGTCTCCTATGACCTTTTGGAAGGATTTGTTTTAGACAAAACAGCAATCAAGGAATGGGACCTGGAAGGACTTTCGTCAGCAATAAAAGGGCAGTTCAATATGGAGCTATCCTTAGATAAGCCTGTGCAGGAAAATTTTTCAGCGGACCAACTGGGACAATTTATATTTGACGCAGCCCATGCCCTATACCAGAAAAAAGAAGCGATGTACGGCCCTGAAATCATCCGCCACGTTGAACGGTTTATTATCCTCCAGACTGTGGACACCAGATGGAAGGAACATCTTTTAAACATGGACCATCTAAAAGAAGGCATCGGCCTTCGGGGATATGCCCAGCAGGATCCTTTGCGTATCTATAAAAAAGAAGGGTTTGATATGTTCCAGGACCTGATGAACCGGATCAAACAGGAAGTGGTGGATATCCTGTTTAAAATCCAGATCGCCTCTCCCACCCAGGTAGAGGAGATGAAACAAGAAGAACAGCAGGGCCTGACCTTTTCTTCCCATTCTGATGAATCCGCTCCCAAACAGCCGGTCAGGCGTTCATCTGAAAAAATCCAAAGAAATGCCCTCTGCTCCTGCGGTTCCGGCAAAAAATATAAAAAATGCTGCGGACAATAATAACGATCAATTGAACCCAAGGTTAAGGTATGACATCCACTGATTCCAAAACCCGGCCCAGAATATCAAATGAAACAAGAGAGGATCATCCGCCCATGTATAAGGTGCTTTTGCACAATGACGATTATACAACCATGGATTTTGTGGTGGATATCCTGATCCGGGCATTCGGAAAATCTCTTGAAAAAGCCACACAAATAATGCTTAATGTACATAATAAGGGAAAGGCCGTTTGCGGCATTTATCCACGGGAAATAGCGGAAACAAAAGTTCAGACCGTGCATAATCTGGCCCGCGGCAAAGGGTTCCCCTTAAAAAGTACAATGGAAAAGGAGTAAATGGTATATGATCAGCAAAGAACTATCCACTGCTCTCGGATTTGCCGTTCGGGAAGCTAAAAAAAGAAGACATGAGTACGTCTGTGTCGAACATGTTCTTTACGCCATTGTCAATCATGAATCCGGTCTTGAAGCCATTGAAAAATGCGGTGGTAGCCCCGAGCACATCAAAGAGGATCTTGAAAAATTCTTTGATGAAAAACTGACCAAAATAGAAACCAGTGAAGAGTATGTGCTCCAGCAGACCATTGGTTTTCAGCGAATGATTCAACGAGCCATCAATCATGCCAGATCCGCTGAAAAATCAGAAGTAAATCTTGGGGATATCCTGGCATCCATTTTCCAGGAAAAGGATTCCCATGCAGCCTTTTATCTTGAATCCGAAGGCATTACGCGGCTGGATGTACTCAAGCACATCTCCCATGATGTAGATAAAGAGAAAAAAGAGCAGTCTGAGGAGGGCAAGCCCCAGCAGCTTTTCCACCAGGCCGATCCAAAACCCAAGCGCCAGAAGAAAAAAGATCCGCTGGCGTCATTTACTTCCGATCTGATCAAACGGGCCCAGGACAATAAGATTGATCCCCTTATCGGCAGAACGCTTGAAATCGAGCGGGTGATGCAGGTCCTTTGCCGGCGGCGGAAAAACAATCCCATCCTTGTGGGAGATCCCGGCGTTGGAAAAACCGCTATTGCAGAAGGACTGGCATTGAAAATAAACGGCAAGGCAGTGCCGGATCTGCTTGAAAACTGTGAATTGTACTCTCTGGATATGGGCGCTCTTTTAGCCGGCACCAAATACAGGGGCGATTTTGAGCAGCGCCTCAAGGATGTCATTTCCGCTTTGGAAGAAAAGGAAAATGCGCTTCTGGTGATTGATGAAATCCATACGGTTGTAGGAGCCGGGGCCACCACATCAGGCTCCATGGATGCCTCCAACATCCTTAAACCGGCTTTATCCTCCGGAGACATCAAGTGCCTGGGCACCACCACCTATGAAGAGTACAAAAACCATTTTGAAAAAGACCGGGCCTTTTCCCGGCGGTTTGAAAAAATCGAAGTTTCAGAGCCCAGCGTAGAGGAAACTGTTGAGATTCTCAAGGGACTGCGCACCTGCTACGAGGAACACCATGGCCTAAAATACCCGGATAAAACCATTGAAGCGGCGGCCTACCTGTCAGATAAATACATCAATGACCGGTTCTTACCGGATAAGGCCATTGACGTTATTGATGAGGCCGGTGCCTTTTTAAAACTTACGGCAGACGGCCGGCGCAAAACCGTCAGCCCTAAGGATATTGAAAAAATTGTGGCTAAAATAGCCAAGGTGCCGATTTCCAATGTGACTGCAGCAGACAAGTCCTCCCTGGAATCGTTACCCGGCAAACTGCTCAACGTTATCTTTGGCCAGGACGATGCCATTAAAACCCTGACCACGGCGATCAAAAGATCCCGGGCCGGACTTGCAGAGCCGGACCATCCCATTGGTTCCTTTCTTTTCATGGGCCCCACAGGGGTCGGCAAAACCGAAGTGGCCAGGCAGCTGGCCGCCAACATGGGCATTCAATTCTTACGCTTTGACATGAGCGAATACATGGAAAAGCATGCTGTATCCAGGCTCATTGGTGCGCCTCCGGGATATGTGGGGTTTGAACAGGGCGGCATTTTAACCGACAGCATCCGCAAGCATCCCCATTCTGTGCTTCTTCTGGATGAAATTGAAAAGGCCCATATGGACCTTTTCAACATTCTGCTCCAGGTCATGGATTATGCCACGCTTACTGACAATAATGGTAAATCCGCTGATTTCAGAAATGTGATCATTATCATGACCTCCAATGCCGGAGCCAGGGAAATGAGTACCACCAGCATCGGATTTGGGTCACAAAACGCCAATTCCGATTCCCAGGGCATAAAAGCGGTGAAAAACACCTTCAGTCCGGAATTCCGAAACCGCCTTGACGGCATTGTCCAGTTTAAACATTTATCTGAAAAGGTGATGGAACTGATTGTGGACAAAAACATGAAGGAACTTAAAACCATGCTCAGTGACCAGGGCATTTCTTTGAGCTATTCAGCCGGCGTCCGGGCTCATCTGGCCCAAAAAGGCCATGATCCTAAATTTGGTGCCCGGCCCCTGGCCCGTCTTATCCAGACCGAAATAAAAGATAAGCTCACTGATGAGATTCTTTTCGGACAGCTTGCAAAAGGGGGAAAACTCTCCATAGGCCTAAAGGACGGTAAACTGACATTTAATATCAAATCGACCTGATGCCTCTTTTCAGGCTATCTGAAAAAATTGAATTCCCGCCGGCTTGGCTGGCGCGGTCTGACGGGTTGTTATGTATTGGGGGAGACCTTTGCGCAAAGCGTTTGATCCTTGCATATAAAAACGGTATTTTCCCCTGGTTTTCCAATAGTGAACCCATTCTCTGGTGGTCCCCTGATCCCCGGCTGGTGCTTTTTCCTTCTAAAATCAGGGTGTCGAAAAGCTTGAAAAAAACCATTCGAAAGGATTGTTTTTCCATTCGGATCAACACCGCGTTTGAACAGACCATTACAGCCTGTTCACAACCCAGGCAGGACAAACCCGAAGGCACCTGGCTGGTGGATGAAATGATTGATGCCTATATCACGTTGCACAAAATGGGGATCGCCCACTCCGTGGAAGCCTGGCAGGGGGACCGACTGGCAGGCGGCCTGTACGGGGTCAGCCTGGGAAAAGCTTTTTTTGGGGAATCCATGTTTTCCCTTGTATCCAATGCATCCAAGGTTGCCCTTGTGGCCCTGGCCCAGGAACTTTACAGTCAGGGGTTTAAAATGATTGACTGCCAGGTCACCTCCGGCCATCTGCTTCGCATGGGGGCCCAGGAAATAACCAGAGACTTGTTTCTTGACATTTTAGACCACTGTGTTGATGAAAAAGTACCGGACAGCCTATGGCGGTCCGGGCGACATCTTTTCCCCCAAAGCAAAACAGATTTAACCCCAAGCAGTATTGCGAATGCAGTATAACAAGCCAGGGACTGATCTGACCTATCAATATCCAGGGACCACCCACAACGAAACATGAGGGTAATTCAATAGAATATCTTGAGTTTCATATAAAAAAGCAATGTATTGTTCTACCTTGACAAACCCGGGTTCATAGCAATTATGTGTTAAGGTATTTTTTATATTTAGGAGTATCATATGCTGTTCAGACTATTTTTATTTTTTACCCTGATTCCGATGGCTGAATTATATATCCTTATCCATATTGGCGGTATTATCGGCGGGTTAAACACCATAATACTGGTTATTATAACCGGATTTATCGGTGCCTACCTTGCCCGAATGGAAGGATTGAACACCATGATAAAGGTTCGCCGGAATTTAGACCAGGGACATATGCCGGCCGAAGAACTCCTGGATGCCTTTATCATCCTCGTTGCCGGATTAGTTCTTATTACGCCGGGGCTTTTAACGGACATGGCAGGCCTTTTGCTTTTATGGCCTCCCACACGAAACAAGTTTAAACGCTTTTTACGCAAAAAATTTGACGAGATGGCGGCCAACGGCAGCATTAACATAACCCGGTTTCATTGAACCGGGCAGGAACCCCAGATCAAGGAATTTTTCAACTCCCCGCCAAAGAGTCCCCTTCCTGAGCGATAGCAAAGGTGGGGGAGGAATTGGCGTAGTAACTGACGATTGAACTGTTTTCATGTATTTTCCTCACTTCCCGCAAATTTACCTGTGTATATTTTTTTTCTGGGTTTTTGATATAATTTCCTTTTATATCGACGATTCGACAAGATGACGTGTCGGTAAAACCGGATATAAAACCGACTCTCCTCTTGTACGGCACCGTATCCCACCGGTTAAAATCTTTCAGGGTAAATACGTTCTTGTTATTCCGCTTTTGAGTTCGGTTCGGTGCTTTCCTGCCTTTTCTTGCAGTTGCTTCATGCAGGCTTCTTTGCCGTGACTGCACATGTTTTGTCTGTATCTGCCGGTCCAGAGGACCGGCTTGTTTATCTGCAATGATAACAGCATCATTGACGTGGGATTTTTTGATTCCCGCCTTATTTCGATGGTGGGCAGTGATATAATCGAATGTCGTCCTTAATGGCGCGATCCGGGACAACTCCGCTTGTAGATAGTTTTTACCTTGTTGCACATGCGCGGCTGAAATGTAAAAAGCACTTTTCTGCTTGGGAAGTTTCAGGCCGTCTTTATGGTGCCTTTCATGGCAACCTTCACATAGCGTCATCAGGTTCGACAACTTGTCCGTGCCGCCGTCGGCTCGCGGCTTTATATGATGGCATTGCAGTTTTTATTCTGCGCCGCAAACACGGCATTTGAATCTGTCACGAACCAAACACGCCTGCTTGAAATTTTTGTGATACAATAAGTCTCCATGCTGATATTGCCTGCCTGAAATGCCCGGGTTCTCCATT
>JAQYWJ010000286.1 GCA_030145005.1 Desulfobacter sp.
CCCCCGGGTATCTGCCCTGGTAACGAGGATTACTCCGCCAAGGCCGGAGGCCTGGCAGATGTGTCGGCAGCATTGATCTCCGCGTTGTATGATTTAAGCTGCGATGTTCATGTGGCCATACCTGACTACAGGTCCATCTATCAAGGCGATAACGAACCAAGGAGTCACCGGGAGGTGGAAAAAATCCGTCGGCGCCTGCATGAGGAACGGATTCATTTTGCCGTGGACCGGGTGTTCCTTTACAAAGACGGTGTCTATTCCGGCTATTCGGATAAGGATCTCAAGGTGTCCCTGGCGTTTCAGCGGGAGGTGATAAACAACATCATCCCAAGGGTGAAACCGGACATCATCCATTGCAACGACTGGATGACCGGACTGATTCCGGCCATGGCCAGGCGATACGAGATCCCGTGCCTGTTCACCATTCACAACATCCATACCATGACCACAACCCTGGCCGAAATTGAGGACAGGGGGATTGATGCGGCAGCCTTCTGGCATTGGCTCTACTTCAAACATCCGCCCTTTAACTACGAAGAGAGCCGGGATACCAACCGGGTGGATTTTCTGGCGTCAGGGGTGTTTTCCGCCCATTATGTGAACACGGTAAGTCCCACCTTCCTGCGTGAGATTGTTGAAAATCGCCACCCCTTTGTGGAACCGGAACTTAGGGAAGAGCTCGCCCACAAATGGGATGCCGGATGCGCCACAGGCATTTTAAATGCGCCTGAGCCCGAATTCAATCCAGCCGTAGATGAAATGGTCCAGTTCAATTACGGGCCCAAAAACCACCGTGCCCAGAAAAAACGGAATAAAATTTTTCTGCAGAAATCCGTGGGGCTTGAAATAAATCCCGATGCGCCTATGTTTTTCTGGCCCTCCCGCCTGGATCCTGTGCAAAAAGGTTGTACGCTTCTGGCAGAAACCATGTATGATATTATTTCCCGTTACTGGGATACAGGCATTCAGATTATATCCGTAGCAGACGGAGCATACCAGAAACACTTCCATGATATTGTCGATTCCCATGACCTGAACCAGCGAATCAGTATCTGGGGGTTCAACGAACATTTGTCCCACCAGGCATTTGCATCCAGTGATTTTATCTTCATGCCCTCCTCGTTTGAGCCGTGCGGCCTGCCCCAGATGATCGGAGGAATATACGGCAGCCTGCCCATTGTCTTTGACACAGGCGGTCTGCATGACACGGTCAAACAACTGGATGTAAATCATTCAACGGGCAACGGATTTCTTTTCAATGTCCACAATACCCAGGGACTGAACTGGGCCGTGGACCGTGCCATGGATTTTTTCCGCCTGGATCCGGATGAAAAAGAACACCAGATCCGAAGAATCATGACTGAATCCGTACTTGAATTCAACCACAGCCGATGCGCTGAAAGCTATATTAAACTATATGAAAAAATGCTCCAAAGACCTTTTTTGGTCTGATCCTTCATGGACAAATGATCCGTATCTGTCACCTTTTAAGCCCATTATCCGGTCACGGTTTGAAAAGGCCCTGGCAACGGCAGAAAAGCTGAAAAACAAAAGGTCCTGGGCTAAAATGGCCAACTATCATGAAATTTTTGGCCTGCACAGGGATAAAAAAGGCTGGGTGTTCAGGGAATGGGCACCCAATGCAACGGCCATGTTTATCCTCACACCGGCCAATAACTGGGAAAAATCTTCGGACTGGGAAGTGAAAGGACCTGACCCCAACGGCATATTTGAGGCCCGGTTCCCTGATCGCTTTTTTTGCCATGAACAGCTTTACCGGCTCAAGCTGGTGTGGGACGGCGGCGAGGGCGACCGTATCCCCACGGCGGCCACCCGGGTCATCCAGGATAGCGCCACCTATATTTTTAATGCCCAGGTATGGGCACCGGACCAGCCATACCAGTGGCAGGCAGAAAACCCCAAGTTGTCCACAGCGCCTCTTTTGATCTATGAAGCCCATGCGGGCATGGCTTTAGAGGAAGGCAGGGTCGGTACCTGGCGGGAATTTGCCGACCACATCCTGCCCAAGGTCATTGACGCAGGGTACAATACCCTGCAGATGATGGCGGTTCAGGAGCACCCCTATTATGGCTCCTTTGGGTACCATGTTTCTTCATTTTTTGCTCCTTCTTCCCGATTCGGCACCCCGGATGATTTCAAATACCTGGTGGACAGGGCACATAAGGCCGGCATCCGTGTACTCATGGATATTGTACACTCCCACAGTGTAAAAAATGAGGTGGAGGGCCTGTCGCGATTTGACGGTTCCATGTACCAGTTTTTCCACGACAAGGACAGAGGGGATCATATACTTTGGGATTCCCGGTGTTTTGACTATGGCAAACAACAGGTAGTGCATTTTCTGCTCTCCAACCTGAGATATTTTCTTGAACAATTCCGGGTGGATGGATTCAGGTTTGACGGCGTAACCTCCATGCTGTTTGCCGATCACGGATTAGGACGTGCCTTTACGGGGTACCAGGATTATTTTGGTGATGATGGAGATGAGGATGCGTTAAGTTATCTTTATGCCGCCAATGACCTGGTTCATGAAATCCGTCCCGGCGCAATAACCATTGCAGAAGACGTAAGCGGGTATCCCGGGCTTGCTGCACCGGCGAAATTATGCGGCACAGGCTTTGATTTCAGATTTACCATGGGGGTGCC
>JAQYWJ010000060.1 GCA_030145005.1 Desulfobacter sp.
GGCGGATAATGATACCTGCGCCACACGTATTTTTCCAAATTCTCCGGTTTTAAGGCGTTTGAACTGACCCTGCAGGGATACGGATTTCCCAAAATTTTTAATGGTCTCTTTCTGGGTTTGTTCCGGTAATGTTCCTTTCGTATCTTCGGCGTCTTTCCGGGCAATTTCCTTTTCCACCAGCCCCTGGATGTTTTCCTGCATATCCGGTACTTTACTTTTCTGGTCAGGCTGGCGGGTCTTGGCCAGGGCCTGGGCCACAAGTCTTTTGAGTTGACCGGCATCTTCACCTGCCATGGTGTGGGTCTGGATGGTAACAGAGGAGAAAATTTGTTTATTTTCCACCGATGCCGGGGCCAGTGCTTTTTTTATCCTTGCCTGGGCTTTCTGAGCACCATCGGAATAGGTCAAGGGCAGAAGGACAATAAAGCTGTTGTCTGCATACCTGAAAATCAGATCTTCACGGCGTTTGGTTTTATTCAGAATGGCGGCCAGTTCCTTGACACCCTTATCACATTTGCTCTGTCCCAGGGTCTCGTACTGCCTTGTAAGACCTTTCACCACAAGGATAAGGATGGAAAAAACCCGGCCTAACCGGGCCTGGAAATCATCCGGGCCGGATACGGTCCGTTCAAAACTGAATCTATTTTTTAGCCCGGTCAGATTGTCCCGGGTGGCCAGGTTGGTTAGTGCCTGGTGGTAGTAGGACCGTTCAATGGCAATGGCCGCATATTCGGCAATGGAAGAGAGTAGGCCAAGGTCCTGTTCGCTGAAGGCTTCTTCATTGATCCGGTTGACCAGCTCAATAACACCAAAAATTTTGTCATCGGTTTTCAACGGGGTGGCAATGATTGAGCGTGTGTTAAACCGGGTGTATTTGTCCACCCTGTTGCTGAATCTTTTGTCCTTTGTCACATCATCCACAACCAGGGGCTTGCCTGTTTCCATGACATACCCGGCAATTCCTTCTCCCTTGGGCAGTCGTACACCTTGCAGGCACTTGCTGTTGCTACCCACCACCATGGAAAAGATCATGTCCCCGGTTTTGGGTTCCTTGAGCAGGATGGACCAGTGGCAGGGTTGAAAAATGCAGCCCACCTGATACATGACAATACCCAATACATCCTTGACGCTTTTGGCCTTGGACAGGGCTTTACCCATCTCAAAACCGATGTCCGGGGGCAAAAGATTGTCCTGGCTTAAGGGGGTATCCTGTGTTTGGCTTGTGGGGTCTCCCTGGTAATAATATTTTGTATTGGCCCGGGATAGTTTGATATTTGCCCACAGCAGGTTTTCCTTAAGCTGGTTCACCGATGGGAAAACAAACTGGTAAAAGGCTGAGATCTGTTCGATCTCCTTGTTCATTTCAAGAATGCAGTTGATAATATCGACTTTTTGCGGGTTAACACAGGCTTCCACCTCCGGGGCAAGGATGGGGGGGCGGATAAAATCAAAGGACCCCATGCCCTGGGTCCAGCACAGGAAATCTGCCATACAGACGATGGCGATCAATTGTTTTTCATCCTCGGCCAGGTCGTGGTTTTCAAAGGGCTGGTGGTGGTATTTCACGGCCAGTACCAGGTTTTCGGGAAGCTGCCATCGGGTGCAGAAAAAGGCCCCGATATCATCATGGCCCAGACCGATTTCCGATCGTTCTTTTTCAATAACAAGATCTGTGGATTCCGACAGATTTTTGATGAATTCGCCATAGTTCCGATGCCCCTGCAGATCTAAAAAGATTTTTCCCACATCGTGGAGCAATCCGGCCGTATAGGCTTCCTCAGGGTTTGGATATTCGATTCTCTGGGCTATTTTCATGCTCAGCACCGCCACAGCAAGACTGTGGCGCCAGAACATCAGCCGGTTAAACTCTTTTGTATGCCCGGTTTTGAATATTTTTTCAAAAATAGCGATGCTCAGGGCCAGCTTTTTGATTTCATCAAGACCCAGGATGATAACTGCATCTGACAGGGAGGTCACCTTGTTGCTCAAACCGTAAAATGCTGAATTGACAAGCTCCAGCACCCGGATGGAAATACCGGGGTCCGTCTCCACGATTTTTGCCACCCCCTCCAGGGACGCTGTGTCATCTTTTGATACTTCAAGCAGTTTGGCCGCTACCTGGGGAAAACTTGGCAGGGTATTCCGGTCAAGGGTTAAGACGGCCTGGATATCCGATTGGGAGGGAAGGTTAAGTTTATCAGTCATTTTGCATGGCACCTTTTTAAAATATGTAAGGAAAAAGTATCCTGATTACAAATTCAACACATAACTGGGCCGCTTTGTCAAATTTCCGCCTGAATTGCTGCTGAATCAGGCCTGAATATAGGCATCAATTTCCGGATACCGGGTCCTGAAAACGTTAAATTCTCTCAATGTCCGGTCATCAGATGGATCAAGGGCAAACAGCCGGTTTAGAATTTTTGCCGCATCAATAAGCTTATTGCGTTTATCCCCCGGCTCTGTTTGGATAAGACGCAGTCGTCCAAACAAAGCAAATTTATCTTCAGACACAGACAATACCTGATCATAATAACGTCTTGCCTGGTCGAACTGTTCCATCTGCAGGCATGCATCTGCAATGCGGGTTTTTGCGATGGCTGGACTCATTCCGGCTACCATGGCTTTTTTCCACAGCTGTTTTGCCTTTTCGTATTCCTTGTTTCCCCGGGCACAATCTGCCAGTCCGTCCATGGCATAGATATTCCGGCAATCAATATCCAGAATTCGTTTGAACATAGTCTCTGCACTGGAAAAATCCTTTTGTCTGCGGTAAAAGTTGGCCAATGCGCCGATGGCTCTCGGATTTTGGGGCTGCTTGACTACAAGCTTTTCAAGAAGCGGACCGGCCAGGTTAAACTCCCTGAGGCGGACATAGAGGTTGCCAAGACCTGACAGGGCAAAGGGATCATCAGGATTCAGACTGATGGATTTTTCATATATTTGTCTGGCATCGGTAAGGTTCCCTTTTTTGGTCAAAGCATCAGCCAGTCGGGTCATCACCAGGTAGTTTTCAGGGTAAGCATCCAGGGCTTGGGTCCAAATGTCAATGGCACTGCCCAGGTTATTGGAGCCCCTGTATGCGTCGCCAAGACCGGACATGGCAAAGGGATTCAGTGGGTCTGCTTCAAGGCACCTTTGATAATATTTTGCAGCCGTTGTAAACTGTTTTTGCATTCGTTTGGTATCACCTAAGGCAACCAGCACATAAGGATTTTTAGGCGACAATTCCAGGGCGGTCAGCAACAACGGTTCCGCCTGTCCGGGCTTTCGGATATGAATGAGGGCACGGGCGTTTTTGCATAAATTCAATGCCTTGATTGCATTATTTTCATTTTCTTCGGTTTTTTCTTTAACGCGCTTCTGCATTAGCTGTATGCCTAATCACAAAAAATTATAATATATAATTACGATTCAGTTGCGGTGCTTGGTTTGATGATTCGATTAACCTGATATCTAATCGTGCGATTGAGTTTTTGTCAATGGGAAAAAATTATAAAGTGCCGCGTTGTTATGATTATGAATATATTGATTGAAGAAATTAAAAATTGGAATTTCAGGTGTTTAGGCAGTATTTGTGGAGCAGGACCCCTCCCAACGTTGCATAAAATTTTTATGCGACGTTGGGAGGGGCAGTGAAAAGGGTTTGGCCCTTTTTCGAAAATTTGGTAAAAGTTTGGCATGTATGATGTCATTATTACAGGTGCCGGGCCTGCCGGAACAACAGCCGGATATCTTTTAGGGCGAGCCGGATTGTCTGTCCTTTTGCTGGACAGAAAAAATTTTCCCAGGAAAAAAGCATGCGCCGGCGGGATTACGCCCAAGGCCATGGTTCTGTTTCCCTTTGATATTTCCTGTCTTGTCCGCCGTACCTGCCGGGAGGTGAAAATTATCCGTCCTGGAAACGCCTCTTTTATTGTCAAAGCCAAGGACCCCTTGTGCTACATTACCAAAAGGATGGATTTGGATGCCTATTCCCTGGAAAAAGCGGTACAGGCCGGGTGCCGGTTTAGAAAAATAGACAGGATCGTCCGTCTTGATCAGGATGATCATGGTGTCAGCCTGACCCTTTCCTGTGATGGTAAAACCGATATTGTCAGGGCCGGACATCTGATCGGGGCCGATGGTGCCAATTCAAAGGTTCGCAGGCTCATCAGCGGTCAAAGGTCGTGTATCATTAAACTGCCTGCCCTGGAAGCTGATGTGCCTGTGAAAAATGCCGGACTTCATCCCATGACATTTGATTTTTCCAGGGATATTCAGGGGTATTACTGGATATTCCCTCGCAAAACCCACGTGAATATAGGCATCTTCAGCGCCCTTCCCAATGGAACCATGAACCGGGATTTATTGAAAAACTACGCCAGGGATCGGCTAAAAACAGATATCCTGACTGATGTTAAGGGGTATCCCATTGCCACAAGCTATGACAGAGCGCACCTGGGAACAGGCCGTGTGCTTCTGACAGGGGATGCGGCCGGTCTGGCCGAGCCTTTGTTGGGGGAGGGGATCTATTCTGCGTTGAAATCCGGTATTCTTTCAGCCCGGGCCGTTGAATATGCTGTTGGCCGGAAAGCGTCTGCGCCTTCAGATGCGCTTGGCTGGTACAGGCAGTCCCTTGGGGATTTGCACTTGGATTTGCGGCTTTACCGGTGCTGCGCATCTGTTCTGTATCGATTTCCAAAGTGGTCGCTTGCTGTCGGTTCCTGCAATATTCTACATAATTGTTTTTCCCGGGGGTATTCCAAGGGAAAAACCCTGCACGAAATTTTAATGCCCTTTTGATCCCCCATAAATACTGACTTTCGCTTCTTAATTATTATTTCCATGTATAAAAATACAAAAATGTGTTGATCTTACGCCTTTATTTCTTTTATAAGAATGAAATTGCATTAATGTAATCTATTATATCCCAAAAATGTTACTTCCTTTAGGGGTAATTCAAAAAAACAAAACGATAAATTTAAGTAATTTCAAATACATACATTAAAAAATTAAAAAAAATAATTTTTGGCATCCCTCTTGCTCTTTATATAGCGTAAATCGAAAATTGTTTTAATGCACATTTAACAAAGGGAGTAACAATGAAAAAAGTTGTAGCAGTGATAAAACCGTTTAAGGTGGATGAGGTTAAAGATGCTTTAGCTAAAATCAGCATTAACGGAATGACTATTTCGGAAGTCAAGGGCTTTGGCCGTCAGAAAGGGCACAAAGAGGTGTACAGAGGTGCAGAATACCAGACAGACTTTGTACCCAAAGTTGAATTGAAAATCTGTGTTGCCGATGACCAGGCCCAGGCTGTGGTGGATACAATAGTAGAAACAGCGAAAACAGGAAAAATCGGTGACGGTAAAATATTTGTTCTTCCTGTGGAAGATGTTATTCGTATTCGTACAGGTGAAACCGGAATAGAAGCTTTATAAAATTTAAATCATTAATATTAAATTAGGAGATTAAAAAAAATGAAGTATATACTAATGATTTTGACTTCGTTGGCTTGTACCATCACAGCAGCATGGGCCGGGACAGACGACGCCCCCACAGTGCTTTCCAATGCTGATGCCATTAAAATGGTTCAGACCCATGCCAACTACGTCTGGACCCTTGTTGCAGCAGTGCTTGTTTTCTTTATGCAGGCAGGGTTTGCCATGGTGGAAGCCGGTTTCACCCGTGCCAAAAACTGTATCAACATCATGATGAAAAACCTGATGGACTTTTCCATGGGCTCACTTTTCTATTGGGCCATTGGGTTTGGTCTGATGTTCGGTGCCTCTAAAACCGGTTTTTTTGGGACCACCGGCTTTTTTCTAAGTGATTTTGAGGTGGATGGGGATCCCTGGGTACTGGCCTTCTGGATGTTCCAGGTTGTGTTTGCCGCAACTGCTGCCACCATTGTTTCCGGTGCCATGGCTGAACGTACCAAATTTACGGGTTACCTTGTGTACAGTGCCGTTCTGTCCGCATTGATTTATCCCATCTTTGGTTCCTGGGCCTGGGGGTCGCTGTTCAACGGTTCCGGTTGGCTTGAGGGTCTTGGGTTCATCGATTTTGCAGGCTCCACAGTTGTTCACTCTGTGGGCGGATGGGCTGCTTTAGCAGGCGCTATCGTTCTTGGTCCCCGCCTTGGAAAGTTCACCAAAGACGGTGGTGTTAAACCTATTCTGGGTCACAATATCCCCCTGGCCGCCCTTGGCGTGTTCATCCTGTGGGTCGGCTGGTTTGGTTTCAACCCGGGTTCCACCACTACAGCAGATACATCTATTGCAATGATTTTTGTAAACACCAACCTGGCTGCAGCTACTGGCGCTGTTCTGGCCATGATCGTTTCCTGGGTTAAGTTTGGAAAGCCTGAAGTGGGCATGAGTTTGAATGGTGCCCTGGCAGGTCTGGTGGGTATTACCGCCGGCTGTGCCAATGTTACACCTGGTTCCGCTATTATAATCGGCGCCGTTGCAGGTATTCTGGTTGTTTTCTCCGTACTGTTTTTTGATAAAATTAGAGTTGACGATCCCGTTGGCGCAATTTCCGTACACGGTGTATGTGGTGCCTGGGGAACCCTTGCTGCAGGTATCTTTAATATCGGCGGTACAAGTGTTAAAATTCTGTCCGTACAGTGCATCGGTATTGTTTCCTGCTTTGCATGGACATTTTGCACGGCTTTTATCCTGTTCAAGGTTATTGACTCTACCATGGGCTTAAGGGTATCCCCGGAAGAAGAACTGGAAGGGCTTGACTCCATAGAACATGGTGGCAATGCGTATCCTGACTTTTTACCCAGCCATTAATCATGCATGCATCAGGCTGCTGTTCCAAAATTTTTGACGGCAGCAGCCTGGCATTTTCCTCCTATGCAGGCAGAACAATGCACTAAATAAAGTTAACGCAATCACCTGCATATTTGCTTCGCGTCCTCCTTACGCGCGAGATGTCTAAAGTACCTGCCGCCTCCCTCCCTCTAAGGCGGCAGGTATTTTTTTAAAGCGTCCGGCATTTTTTTAGCAATCATGGATACTTTTTTTCTTGACCCCAGGGGGGAAACCCCTCTAAATCCGTGTGATACTTTGAGGAGATGCATTGTTTATGATGACTTTAGTCAGCCGGCCGGTTGCCGGTATTTTTTTAGGTGCAATAATCATCAGTTTTTCAAGTGTGATGGTGGCACTATCCCATGTGAATCCCATAATTTCAGCCTTTTACCGTGTTTTTTTCGGTTGTCTGTTTCTTCTGGTCCCATGTGCTTTAAATAAGGAATTTAAACAGATCGGTCTTAAGCCCTGTTTAATGGCTGTCGGATGCGGGCTTGTTTTTGCCTTGGATCTTATCTCCTGGCATTTTTGCATCGGATATGTGGGGCCGGGTCTTGCCACCATTCTTGGCAACCTGCAGGTTTTTATCATGGCCCTGGCAGGCGCGCTTTTGTTCAAAGAGAAGCTGGGGCCGGCCTATATGATTGCCCTGCCTCTGGCGATTTGGGGACTGTATATGATTATCGGCATGGATATGGCGCAGTTGACGCCTAAATATCTAACCGGGGTGGGTTTAGGTGTTATAACGGCCTTAAGTTACAGTGTTTTTCTTCTGCTTATGCGTATCGTTCACTCAGGGAATAATGTCCCCATGTTTCTCTACCAGGTAATCATAACAGGATTCTGTGCCCTTATTATTGGATCTATAGCTGTTTTTACGGGCCGCTCCTTTGTTATTCCGAATTTTTCATCCCTGACTGCCCTGGCCGGCCTCGGTCTTTTATCCCAGGGACTGGCCTGGGTCATTATTTCCCATTGTCTTCCCAGGGTGGATACTTCCAGGGCCGGATTGATTTTGTTGCTGCAGCCCGCCTTGTCATTTGTATGGGATGTGGTGTTTTTCGACCGGCTAACCGGCATGATGGGATGGCTTGGCGTATCTATAGTGCTGGCTGCCATTTACATGGGTATGATGCGCAGAGCCTGAGTTTTTTCGAAAATGCCCCCGATTCTGTGAGACAGGGGTCAGGCCAAAGGCGTTTCTGGTATCTGGGTGCATCCGGGCATCATAAAAGCCGGTTTAATGATATTATGCATAGCCAGACAATCCAGTATATCCATGGCATTGCCGGTGACAAAGGCGAACATACGGATTCTGTTTTCAATAAGCCGGGTCGCATAGGTTTCCGAAATTGCCCCGCAAACCAGGGCCGTAACTTTTTCACGGTTTAAAAGCGCTGCCAGGGCGATGATATCGTCCGGCTGGAAAGATTCATATTTTTTACTATGAATGCTTTGATTTTCAATGTCTGCAATTAAAAGCGTTTGTGCTGCGTCAAACACAGGAGAGACCCGGTTTCCCCAAGTGGTAATCGCAATTTTCATGATCTCCTCCTCTTAGGAATCTTTTTTGCGAGCATTAAAAATGCAAAGGCTGTGCCTTAACAAACACAGGGGAACAACAGAGACAAATCCCCGCCGGGCTTGCATATTTTTCCACCGGCAGATCCTGGGGATGCTGTCATTGTTGCAAAAAAGAGACTTGTAAGCGTTTTCCGGTTGCATGGATAAACTCTTTTATAACTGAATTCCCAGTTTTTTAATGCGCCTGAACAGGGTGCTTTTGTGTATCCCTAGGTCCCGGGCTGCGGCATTCCGGTTATTGTTGTTCCGTTTCAACGCGTCTGTAATCATTTTGATCTGTGCTGCAACGACCGGATTTTTATTTTCACCGGTTTCCGATCCCGATTTGGCTGCAAGCGACGGCGGCAGATGCGCCATGGTGATTAATTCTTTGGCACACAGGACAAAGGCATGTTCAATGATATTTTCAAGCTCCCTGATATTTCCGGGGAAATCATGGGCCATGAATGCGGCAAGCACTTCAGGGGAAAGTCCCTGGATACTTTTATTCCGGCGCAGGTTCAACCGGGAGATGAATTGATCCACCAGATAGGGAATGTCCTCCATTCTATGGCGCAGGGGCGGCAGGGATATTTTAATAACATTGATGCGGTAATAAAGATCCTGACGAAATTCCTTGTTTTCCACCATGGTTGTCAGGTTTTTATTGGTGGCGGCAATAATTCTGACATTGGATCGCTCTTTGGCTATGCCGCCAAGGGGCGTGTATTCGCATTCCTGAAGTACCCGAAGCAGCCTGACCTGGAAGGCCGGGCTTGTGTCTGCGATTTCATCAAGAAATATCGTACCATTATCTGCCAGGGCAAAATGGCCGGGCTTGTCTTTTACTGCATGAGTGAATGCCCCTTTTTTATATCCAAACAGTTCCGACTCCAGCAAAGTGTCCGGCAGGGCTCCGCAGTTAATTGCCACAAAAGGGCAATCTTTTCTGTGGCTGGTGTTGTGAATGGCCTTTGCCATTAACTCTTTTCCCGTACCTGTTTCTCCTTCGATCAGAACGGATGAATCGCTTTCAGCAATCTGGGGAAGGATATTAAAAATATTTTTCATGGCACTGGAGTTGCTCACCATGTCGCCTACCCGGACCCCTCCGGTCAGTTCCTTTCTTAAGGCTTCCACCACAGAGTGATCTCTGAAGGTTTCCACCCCACCCAGAACCTCACCATTTTTATCGATGAGCAGGGAGGTTGATGCAGTTATAGGAATTTTTTTTTGCAGGCTGTTAATAATATATGCGGAACTTGATACAAATGGTTTGCCCTGATCCATTGTTTTTTTCAGGGCACAGCCCTGTTCACACATGTTGGAGCGGAAAACATCCCAGCAATGGCAACCTATGGCATCCTGTCTGCAGATGCCGGTAATCTCCTCGGCCGCCCTGTTAAAAGAGGTGATTTTCCAATTGTAGTCAATGGTAAATACCCCGTCTGAAATTGAATCCAGGATGATTTTTGTGGTGTCATTGTTTAACGGGGTATTTTTGTCGTTTTGGGACATATCGGGGAATCCTTTTATATTTGAGCCTAATTTAAATCATATCGAGCGCTTTTTTGCAAACGTTGCATATGGATTTATTCAGCCCAAATCGCATAATTGCCACCGATTGATGATCCCTTGCTGAAACCTTAAACAGATACAAGTTGAAGAATGTTTGCAATTATGCGACTGTATTTACCATGTGTTAAACTGTGATAGATTTCGAATCTGCAACTAAATTCAGGGCCATGGCAGTGAAAGTTATTTTTTTATAGACTTTAAAGCGTACAGAATACTGTTGAAAATACCGGAGTAAGGCCCATGGTCAGAATTAAATCTGCCACAGATGCGCCGGATTTTAAGCCGCCATCAAGGCATGCCAACGGAAGCATATTGAAATCTGTGACCGTTGGCGTAACGCTGAGGGCGACTTAAAAGACAAGCAGATGGGCGATTTTATTTTGACCATGGGCCTAAAGGAAAATAAGGCATCCTTGAATCAGACCAGTGGGCCGCAGATGACCACCGAAGAGGTCAAAGAGATGGTAGAATCTTTTCAGGAGATGTCCGAGACCATTCAAACCAAATTAAGTTTTTCGGTTGATGAAGAAAACCTATGAGTGATCTTGCCGGATTTCTGTTTGATGAAAAGGTTTAATATTTTAAAACAATTTTATAGCAAATAAATTATAGCAGTACTTGTGTTTCAAACTGTGCCTTTTCTGTCGTTTTAAACCCGGTACCAAAGTTTACGCTTCATGCCGGGTTTTTTGTTTTTCGGCAAATCCGAACA
>JAQYWJ010000061.1 GCA_030145005.1 Desulfobacter sp.
CCTGTTCAAACGCAGCATGGATATAATCCAGGATCTCGCCTTCGTGATTGGACTGGAAGAAATCCAGGGAAAGGCCCAATGCATCTGCGCGCGCTTTGAGTTCACCGTTAATCTGATCAAGGGTAAACGCCCCGTAAATCTCGGGTTCCCTTTTCCCCAGCATATTCAAATTGGGACCATTAATGACATGAATCATGCCGGGTTTTATCTGTGCGTGGGTATTCATCGTTTCCTCCTTGACAGGCTATTACAGAACGTCACTTTTTGCCCAATCTCTACGTTGTATGGAATTTTTAATCCTCAAAATATATTATATATTCCTGCAGTTAAAAATTACATACGCCTTGAGCTTGAACAAAAATTAACATTCTGTAACAGCCTGTTGACCGCCTTTGTGCCCCGGAACAAAAAGGTGGTCCCGGGGCAAAAACGGTTTTCAGTTATACAGTGCCGGCTGCGGCAGCCTCAAATCCTAAGTCAAAGGCGTTAAGGTTCATCTCGACAAGCGCCGGTTTAATCCTGCGTTTGATCGCTTCTTTAACGTTTTCCTTTGAAAAGCCCAGGGCACCGGTCTGGATTAAGGCACCTAGCAGCACAATATTCACACTCATGGGGGAGCCTGCTTTACGGGCCAAGGCCATGGCGTCTATGGCCACAAGACCGGCGGTCTTCTCTTTGAGCACCCGCTTGATTTCATCGACCTCGGGGTAGGTCCCTTTGCCGATGCCCACGGTAAAGGGCGGCAGGGTCGCGGTATTGGTAATCACTTTTGTATTGGCAGAACACCGGCCAATGGCGCGCAGGGTTTCAGCCGGTTCAAATCCCAGCAGGATGTCGGCTTCCCCATCGGAAATAATGGAGGATGAGGCATCGCCGAAAATAATGGAGGACTCCACCACACCGCCGCGCTGGGCCATGCCGTGGATCTCGCTCATTCTCACCTCCACCCCTTCAATGAGGGCGGCTTCCCCCAGGACCTTGGATGCCAGAAGATTGCCCTGTCCGCCAACTGCAACGATGATCATTCTTAATGGTTTCATATCGAATTTGTCTCCTTGTCTATTTCTTCAGTGGGCGGATGGCGTTTTCAGGACAGATCTGGGCGCACAAAGCACAGCCTACACAGGTATCCGCATCAATTTTCACCCGGCCCTCTTCAATATAAAAGGATGGACAGGCGATCCCGTTGATGCAATCCTTGTGGTCTTTACATTTATCCGTCACCTCAAAGGCTCTCGGCTTTTTCAGTTTAATGCTCTTTGCCCAGAGAATACAGGGCTCTTTGGAGATAACAACGGAGACACCGTCAAAGGCCATGGCCTCTTTAAGCGTTTCAATGCTATTTTTCACTTTAAAGGGCTTGATCACGGAAACATGCTCTACACCCAGGGCTTTGACCAGGTTTTCAATATCCACCCGCCCGTACCCGGACATGCCCATCAGTTCCATATCCACGCCCGGATGGGGCTGATGGCCGGTCATGGCGGTGATGCCGTTTTCAAGGATCACCAAAGTGAAATTGTGGCGGTTGAACACGGCATTGACAAGGCCTGTAATGCCTGAATGGAAAAAGGTGGAGTCGCCGACCACACTGACCACCTTCTGGTCCGTGGCCTTGCTGAAACCGCAGGAGGTACTCACCGACCCGCCCATGCAGATCACAAAATCCCCAATGGACAATGGCGGCATAAAGCCTAAGGTGTAACAGCCGATATCACTGGGGTGGATGACATCCATTCCCTGGGCAGCCTTTTTAATGGCGTAGAAGGTGGCCCTGTGGGAGCATCCTGAACAAAGATTGGGGGGACGGTTGGCTATTTCCGGCACGTCAGAGGTATCAATTTTTGGGGCCGGGGTATAATCTATGCCGAAAAAAGTCGCAATATTCTCCCGGACCATGGCGGGATGAAATTCCCCTAAGGGTGTAAACAACGCATCTGTCTTTCCCTGGATGGGTATGACAAGGCCCGCTTCCTGGGCAAAGGCCTTGACGGCCTCTTCCATGAAGGGTTCTCCCTCTTCAATGACAAGCACCTTTTCACAGCCGGCCAGGAAATCTTTAATCTTATTTTTGGGCATGGGGTTGGAAAATCCCGGCCGAAGAATCTTGACCTTTGATTCAATGCCAAGGTCTTTTACGGCGTCCAGGGCATAATGGTAGCTCACCCCGTTGGCCACAACACCCCAGACACCCTGCCCCGTGACAAAATTGAATTCTGAAGATTCAGACATCTCAGCGGCTTTGTCCATGCGCTCCAAAAGCTTGACATGCAGTTCCCGGGCCACGGCAGGCACGGTGACGCAGCGCATGGGGTCCCTTTCAAACCGGCCGTTTGTCTTTCTTTCTTTAATGTCGCCAAAAGTGACAAAGGCATTGGAGTGGTTGATCCGGGTGGTGGTGCGCAGGATTACCGGTTGTTTCAGGGTTTCGGACAGTTCAAAGGCCTCTTTGATCATATCCTTGGCCTCGGCCACGGAAGAGGGCTCGAACATGGGAAAATGGCCGAACTTGGCATAGTAGCGGTTGTCCTGCTCATTCTGGCTGGAGAACATGGCGGGATCATCTGCCGTTAAAATCACCATACCGGCGGTTACGCCGATATAAGCAAGAGTCATCAACGGATCAGCAGCCACGTTAAGCCCCACATGCTTCATCATGCAAAAGGTGCGAAGTCCTGAGTTGGCCGCAGCAGCCGCGACTTCCAGGGAGACCTTTTCATTGGTGGAGTATTCAAAATACAGATCCGATTCTCTGGACATCTGGAACAGATTCAAAGAGACTTCCGAGGACGGGGTCCCCGGATATGTGGTGGCAAAGGCGACACCGGCTTCAACAGCGCCCCTTGCAATGGCTTCGTTGCCCAGGAGCATAATTTTCTCTCCGGGGCTGTCCTTTAATAATTTATGCATGCGCACAACTCCTTAAACAAAAACGCTGACAAGGGATCTCCCGTCAGGTTATCTAAGTGGTAATTATAAAAAAAAGATTAATCTCAAGCGTATAATTTTTCAGCATGTGCCAGGGAAGAGGCATACCCCTTGAACCCTTGGGTATCCTCGCAGGAGTTAATGGCACTGGAGGCAAAAAACCCTTCCACCATGGTCTTTTTCCCATGGCGGATCAAACCCATGAACAGCACCGGAACAAGGCTAAGGCCGTTTTTGCCGGTTTCAACACTGAAGTCCAGGGGGGCTTCAGTCTGGTAGACGGCAAACAGACTGTTTTGAACAGGCATCAGCTGAACAATTTCAGGATGTTCGTGGTGGTGGTGATGGTCGTGATTGTGATCATTACAATGGTTGCACATGATCTTTAAAGCCTTTCATTCTTGCAGGTTGAGGGCACGTATCTTTTAAAACATCAGATCTTTACCGGCAAATACCACAGACCTTGAGCCCTAAAAACAATTTAAGCCCTCAATATTACCGAAATTTATTATAGAATTAAAGGTTTTTGAAAAAAAACCTAAAAGCCTGTTTAAAAATTAGGGTTGCATTTAAAATTGCCTTATAATTTTTCCGGTTTCAGTGCGCTTGAATGGTTTTTTAAACACAATCTTTTTCGGTCGTTCGTAGCGATCCAGATACTGGACAAACAATTGCGTCACTCTTTTTTCAAGGAGGTTATCAGGCATTGCTTCAATGACCAGCACCATGCGGCGGCCAAGGGTCTCATCGGGCAGGGAGCCAATGAAAAAAGGCTGTTCAATAGTATTTTCCAGCTTTTTTTCGATGGTTTCAGGAAAATATTTAATGCCGCCTGAAATGATCACATTATCGGCCCGGCCCAGAATACGAAAGGTGGCGCTGTCAATAAGTTCTGCCAGGTCGTTGGTGGTAAGGGGTGTCCCGGACACATCAGATTCATCCGGACCAAATCTGTTCAAGCCCGGCATCTCAATGGTAAGACACCCTTCTGGGGAGAGCCCCACCGAAATATCTTCCAGGCAGTGAAAAAAATCAGATGCATCCGGCCCATTGATCCGACGAAGGGCGATGTGAGTGGCGGTTTCGGTCATGCCGTAGCTTGCAAAACAGGCTGTGGGCACTGTTTGAAGTTCGGTTTCAAGGATCGCCGGAAGAGAGGAGCCGCCGATGAGCAAAGACCCAAGAGCCTCAAACCGTTTCGGGTATTCCAAAAGCTTTATCACCTGGTTGGACACCATGGCGGCGAACCGGAAGGGGTTGTCCCGGCACTGGGCAAGGAAGGCGAAATCATCGGTTGGTTCTGCGGTGCACAGATCAAGCCTGCCCAAAAGTGCCCTGACCACCATAAGTTTCCCTGCGATATACCTTAAGGGCAGGCACAGCAGGATGCGCTGCCCGGATTTCAGTTTAAAAAATACAAGGGTGCGCATGGCGCTTTGGGCCACAAGCTTTTTTTCCAGGAAAATAGCCTTGGGCGGACCTGTGCTGCCGGAGGTGTGGACGGTGATGGTGTTTTCCGGCCCATACCATTGGGCCAGAAAATCAATGACATCGGATTCAATGCCCGGGGGACAGACCGCCCCCCCCCTTTGCAAAAGCGTTTTCACCCGATGCACGGTACCGTTGATGCATAGGGTATCAGGAAAAAGATTCACGGCCTTAAAAAATTCCCGGAAAGATAAACCGTTTACCCGGATCAAAAAAGAGTTCTTCCCCACGGATTTCCAGGGGGGAGGCCATATTATTGGTAAATAACTGCCCCGTACCAAGGCCCTGGTGCAGATGGGGCTGCTTTAAAAAAGCCCACTGGGCAATGGCATTTAAACCGAGGTTGGATTCAAGGTAGGAGGTGATCCACCAGCCGATCCCCCTGGCATCGGCCAGTTCAATCCATTCGTCACACTCTTCCATCCCACCGTGCAGGCTGGGTTTCAGCACCAGATAATGGGGGACAAGGGTGTCCAGAAGATGGATCTTTTCTTCACGGTCCCTAATCCCGATGAGTTCCTCGTCAAAGGCAATGTCCAGGGGTGACTCTCTGCACACCCTGGCCATATGCTGCCACTGTCCTTTGGCTATGGGCTGCTCAATGGAGTGGATATTCAGTTCTGCCAGCCGGCCAAGCCGGTCCGGAACCTCGTCAGGGGAGAATCCGCCATTGGCATCCACCCGTAAAATAACATCATCGGCACTGTATTCCGCCCTGATACTCTTAAGGATGGCAAGCTCTTCAGCAAACTGAAGCGCCCCGATTTTAAGTTTAATGCACCGCCACCCCAAATCCAACTTCTGCCGGATCTGTTCTTTCATGAACGAAGGTTCCCCCATCCAGATCAGTCCGTTGATGGGGATGCCTTTATCCCCCCGGGTGAAGCTGGAAGGAAAAAGAATCTGCGGGCCGGTCTGTTCCAGATCCCTGAGGGCGGTTTCCACGGCAAACCGGACCGAAGCGGGTATACGCTGCTGATCCGCCTGGGCACAAAATCCATCCGGATCTGCGGTAAGGGCGGCAAGGACCTGTTCCACCTCAGGAATGGTCTCAGCGCTCAATCCCGGCAAGGGCGCGCACTCCCCCACCCCGGCTCTGCCCTCTTTTTCCAGGACAAGGTACCAGACCCGGCGGTGGTTCAGCACCCCCCGGGATGTCCCTGCCGGCCGCTTAAACTGTAATTTATGTTCAATTAGACGTGCTTTCATCATTTATTGAGCCGTTAAGGGAACTTCGGAAATTTATTGAAATCAGGCTTCCTCTTTTCAAGAAATGCGTTTTTGCCTTCCTGGGCCTCCTGGGTCAGGTAATACAAAAGAGTGGCGTTACCGGCAAACTCCTGGAGCCCCACCTGGCCGTCAAGCTCGGCATTGAGCCCCAACTTGATCATACGAAGGGCCAAGGGACTGTGTTCTTGCATTTTTAATGCCCAGGCAACGGTCTCATCCTCGAGCTGATCCAGAGGCACCACCTTATTGACCAGGCCCATCTCCAGGGCTTCGGCAGCCGTATACTGACGGCACATGAACCAGATTTCCCGGGCCTTTTTCTGCCCGATAGTGCTGGCAAGATAGGATGAGCCAAGACCGGCATCAAAACTACCCACCTTGGGTCCGGTCTGGCCAAAAATGGCATTTTCACTGGCTATGGTGATGTCGCACACCACATGCAGGACATGGCCGCCGCCGATGGCAAAGCCGTTCACCATGGCAATCACGGGCTTGGGCATGGACCGGATCTGTTTCTGGACTTCAAGGATATTCAGCCTTGGGATACCGTCCTTGTCAATGTAACCACCCTCCCCTTTCACGTTCTGGTCGCCGCCGGCGCAAAAAGCCGTGTCCCCTGCCCCGGTCAGGACAATTACATTGATACGCTGATCCTCCCGGCAAATGCGCAAAGATTCGCTGATCTCATGGACGGTGGTGGGACGGAAGGCGTTGCGGTAGCGTTCGCGGTTGATGGTGATCTTGCCGATACCCTCATAATACTCAAAAAAGATATCTTCAAACTCTTTGATGGTTTGCCACTGGCGTTTTGTTGTCATGTGTCACTCTCCATATATAGTTATTCTCTTTTTTATTTGTGTAAATAACCCCTTAAATACCTTTGTGTTGGTCTGGGCATCCGTAAACACCTCTAAAAGGGTGGGGGCGGTTCGACCAGGATTATAGAGTTTTTCAAGGGCCTTGTCCAATTGGGAATCTGAGTCGGCCTGGAGATAATCAAGGCCGAATGCCGATGCAAGACCTTTGACCTTTGCATTGTGGCCTGCAAAAAAATAATCTTGAAATATCGCTTGATTATGCTCCCCTGTGCGACCGGCGAGGTCTTCCACAAAACTGAAAATATTACCGCCGCCGTTGTTGAGCAGAACAATCCTTAGATTTTCCCCCAGGTATTTGTTCCACAATCCATTGGAATCGTAGAAAAAAGAGAGATCCCCCAGGATAAGCGTATTTACCTGCGAACGGCATGAGGCATACCCCACCGCCGTTGAAACAGAGCCGTCTATACCGCTGGTTCCCCGGTTGCCAAGGTAAGTAACGCCTTTAATACCTGGGTTTAATAAGGCATATCTTACGGTGGAACTGTTGCCAAGGTGTATGACTGAATTTTCAGGCACTGCCTTTAATACACGGGCACATGCCGTAAAATCACTAAACGGAGCCCGGTCCAGATAGTGCTTATAAATTTGCAAGGCCTCATGTTCCCGACTTTTCCAGACCCCGGCATAATCTCCCGACGCCTCGGGGATCTGCATACCAGCCAATTGTTCAAAAAACAGTTCCGGGGACATGGCACAAACCCTGGTCAATGCCTGGTAGGTGTCCATATGCCCACCACCGGCATCCACATGAATATGCTCGTGTGGTTTATAGGCTCTTAAAAATTGCCGGATACGCTTGGATACAAAATGCCTGCCAAAGGTAATCAGCAGATCAGGCTGAAAAACGGCTGCATCGTCAGAGGATATGGATCCAAGCACCAGTTCCGGACAGGTACAGCAGCAACCGGAAGGCATCTGCAGATTGGCCAGGTGCTCGGCGGCAACCACGGCACCGGTTTTTTCCGCAAACAGGGTCAGTGCACTGTTAAGTTTTGCATTGCCTGTGGACTGGCCTGCCAGTACAAGTATTTTATCTGCCCGGCCGATCTCTTCGACCGCCCCGGCCAACGCCTTTTCGTCAAGATTGATCCGTGTCTCCGCATCCCCGATCACTTTAACATCAGGCAGTTGCGCATCCATGGTCCGGTGCAAAGGCTCTTCAAGGGGGATATTGATATGCACAGGTCCCGGCGCATCAGACACGGCCGTATTAAGTATCTCGTTGATTAGCCGCGCACCAGACCACAGCCGGCACTCCGACTCCTCCAGGGGCAGTGAGCACGATTGCTTGATAAAATTTCGGTACAGCGCCGTTTGATGGATGCACTGATTTTCCAGCTGGTCAATCCAGTAGGCGGGCCGGTCCGCAGTCACCACGATCAAAGGAATATTCTGGTAAAAGGCTTCGGCCACAGCCGGGGCAAAATTAACAGCAGCCGTACCGGAACTGCACACAATGACAACCGGTTTTTTCTTTGCCTGGGCTAGGCCCAGGGCAAAATAACCGGCACTGCGCTCATCCACAATCACCCTGCAGTCAAACTGTCCGCAGCCTGCCAGGGTATGAATTAAAGGACCGTTCCTGGACCCGGGGCACAACACAATATCAAATATCTTTCTGCTTAGAAATAGCGATGCAAGCTGCTGCACATGGCGCTTTGTTGAAATCATCATGCCTTTTCCTGTAACGCCTCGATGGCGTTTAAAAGCGTTCTGGACTTTTGCGTGGTCTCCTCCCACTCCTGTTCCGGGTTGGACCGGGCCGTGATTCCCCCGCCGGTGTAAAGGACATACTGGGCGTCTTCAATTTCCATGCTGCGCAGGTTCACATAAACGTCGGTGCCGCTTTGTTCAAGGCGCCAGGGCCCCAGAAACCCGGTATAATACCGCCTGTCGTGGGGTTCAAAAGCCTGGATAAAACGAGCAGCCTCAACCTTGGGCAAACCGCAGACCGCAGGCGTCGGGCAAAGCTGTTCAACAAATTCTCCAAGCCGGTCTTGGATTTGGTCCCCGGAAAAAAAGAAAGAAGTTTTCAAGTGGGCCACGGTGGCTGTCTCAAGGTCCTGGGGCCCCTTTGTCTGGTAGGTTGAAAAACCAAACCGGTGGAGTACATCCACCGTATACCTGGAGACAAAGGCCTGCTCTTCAATCTCCTTGGTAAACCAGCAGTACCGGCCATCGGGGCGCAGGGGTTGGGTGGCGGCCAGGGATACGGTCTGGGCATGCCGCCCATCGGAGCGAAACAACAGTTCAGGGGTTGCCCCCATCCAAAGCCCGGCTTTAGGCAGGTTTACCACAAAGACAAACACGCCGGGGTTTACATCATGCATCCCAAGAAACAACCGTCCCATGGATTCATTTTTTTTCTCTTTGCAAATGCGCCTGGAGACAATGACCTTGGAAAATTTTGCAGTGTGAATCTGTTCAATGGCATGATTGACACAAACCAGGTAATCATCAAAATTTGTTGAGATGCAAGGATCTTTTGCTTCCTGACAAAAAGGGGCCGAAGTCAAGGTTCCTATGTCAAACGCCTGGATTTGATCGTAACCTTTGAGATGTATGGCCGGCTGCAAAACAATGACAGGGACATGATCCGATATCTTAAACGGGGCAAACACAAACCCGCGGACCCGGCTTAACTGCTGTATACTTTCCGGGAATATAATATCATCCGCCGACCCTGAAATCAGTTGCGGGCTGTCACTGGACGGTTGGAACCAGCAGGCAAATGCGGCATTTTTTTCTATCAGATTATCAATCAGACAATCAATCTGTGTAACGCTGTTCATCCTTTCCCTATTCTTACCGGCAGCGACGGCGGACGCGGCCATTACAAAAATCTTAACGTTTTATAAAAAAGTCTGTGTAACCTACGCCGATCTTTCAACTTTTGTTGTGGGTTGAGTCTGGGTATTGATAGACCAGATTAGCCCGTGGCTGTTATTTCGTTATTGTATTTCAACCTGAGCGGTTTCTTTAACATCCCTGATCCATGAATAACAGTTTTTTTTGGTATGAAAGGTGCTATCTAAAAAAATGACGGGCCTGTTGTCCGCGGTGATAGTTGCTATTATTCCCATATCCGTTTTGTCCCTGGAATACGGGAAACAAAAGAAAAAACATCACGATCAAAACCCCAATGCCAAACAGGATTGCGGCCTTCCGGTTTGACTTGCCTGCAATGATCAGCTTGATGGTATTAAAATTCAAATAGAGATGACAACTTAACAGGCCAATGAAAAGGCAGGAGGCCCAGAAATGAATATTGCCCCATCCATGGCGGGACATCCAAAAAAAATTAGCACCGGCGCCCCCCTGAAAGCCCGGCACAAGCCTGTAATGGATCATCAGTCCGGTTCCCAAAATGAAACAAAATAAGAACCATAATGCTAAATCAACAATCCTTTTCAAATCTTTTTTATTCATGTGGATTCATTACCCGACGGTCATATTATTCGCAAATGCATTCAAATTTTCCGTTGACCAGTTTAACCAGGTCGTCCGGTGCCAGTTCAATGTCAAGCCCTCGTTTTCCGGCACTGACAAAAATGGTCTTAAAATTCTTTGCAGTGTCATGAACCACCGTTGACAGTTTCTTCTTTTGCCCGAGGGGGCTGACACCGCCCAAAACATAGCCGGTTGTCTTTTCCACCAGCTTTCTATCCGCCATGGCAGCTTTTTTTATACCCATGGCCTTGGCAAACAATTTTAAATTCAATTGACAGGACACAGGCAGGACGGCAACACCGAGCGCCTTGCTGTTCATTAACACGACAAGGGTTTTAAAAACCTGGTCCGGGCTGATCCCAAGTTTTTCAGCAGCCTCTTGCCCATAGGAATCTGCTCTGGGATCATGGCTGTATTCATGGATCTTAAAATCGATTTTTGCTTTTCTGGCTGTGTTAATGGCTGGTGTCATTTGGCTGTTTTCCCAATCTGTTATTTTCCAAATCCGCTGTTTATCATGTTTATCTATCTTTTTTAAGGCACTGGAAAAAATAACTCGCACATTTTTACAAATGGTTGAAGATACCGGTTATTGATTTTATATCGAAATATTTATTCAAAACAGGTA
>JAQYWJ010000287.1 GCA_030145005.1 Desulfobacter sp.
CTAAGATGATTAACGGTTTTTTTTAAAGATAATAAGGGGGCAGTTCTTGCAGATATCTGCTCCGGGAAAGCCGTCGCCGGGGCGTGTAACCGCTGTGCTGCCGTATTTTTCTTTGCGCCTTAAAAGCTGGACAACCATAGGTCGCAAATGCTTTTCGGGCAAAATGAAATTGATCTCCCCCCGTTCGGTTTTACCGGCATTGTAGGACCCTGAACATGCCGGCAGCATGTTGGCAAGCTGGTTATTATAGGTATAGACATTGCCGCAGCAGGCGGATGAGTTGACCATGATGCTGGGCTGCATGGGGAAAATATCTGTGGCCGCCATCCAGTCAACAGCCAGATGATAGGCCTGCATATTGTCACAATAGAAATGGATTGTGTCAGCCGTGAATTTTGCCTCCCCAAGGGGCGCGACTGCAATACCGATAAGGCCTTGTTTCAGTCGCGGTTTTGCTTGCACGACTTTTTGGGCCTGGGTTTTATTCCGCACATACTTCATGTGGCTTTTGATTTCAGCGTCATCAATCTCTTTCCAGCCGAATCCGCACATTGCGTTACTACAGCCTAAACCTTCTCTCTGTGCGTAAACAACCTGGCCCTTCATCCGTGCCGCAAGTTCCCACTGGCAGAAGGTCAGCGGTTTTACCGGCGTATAAAATTCGTGCGCTTGTTTAAATTCTTCAACGTCAGCCTGATCAAAAAAAAATTTAACCGCCACAGGAAAGTGATAGAGCCGCAGTTCCTCCATCAGTGTGTGCTGGATTTCTTTGTATGACAGATCCATGGGTGCCTCCTTTTTTATTTTCTCTCCAGCACCTCCCGCACTTTTACAAACAGGTCACCCATTGAGAACGGTTTCTGGATGAAACGCCCTCACTCGTTCAAGACTCCGTGGTGTGCAATGACGTTAGCCGTATATCCTGACATGAACAGGCACTTGAGATGGGGATAGTGATTACAAATGTTTCGGCCATGCCCGGCCGATGTCTCCGGCCTTTGGTCCTGCAATCGGTTCGTCTTGGCCCGGTGATGCGGCAGATAGATTGAAAGAAAAAACAAAAACTCCGGCACGGCAAAAAGCCGTGCCGGAGTGTAAAACATTTTTCAGTTTCTACCGGTGATGTCCCTGTGGGCCATCAGGCGGATGGCGCTGACGCGGATGAAACCTTCGGCATCTTCCTGGTTGTAGCCGCCGGTGATGTCCATGGAGGACAGGTTCTGGTTGTACAGGGAAGATGGTGAGGTTCTGGAGATCGGGTAGGCCACCCCTTTGAACAGTTTCAGGGTCACTTCGCCGTCAATGAGTTCCTGGCTTTTATCAATTGCTGCCATGAGAAATTCCATTTCAGGACTGAACCAGAAGCCGTAGTAAACCAGTTCACCGAGTTTGGTTGCCAGCATATCCCGAAGACGCATGACCTCACGGTCCATGGCAATGCCTTCAATGTCCTTGTGTGCCTCGTGCAGAATGGCACCGCCCGGTGTCTCATAAACGCCCCTGGATTTGATGCCCACAAACCGGTTTTCCACCATGTCAAGACGGCCTATACCATTTTCGGCACCCAATTGGTTCAGGTACAAAAATAAATCCAGGGCATCTGTTTTTTCGGTGCCGTCTTCCAGATTTTTTACCTTGACCGGGATGCCGTTTTTGAATTCAATGGTGATGCGTGTGGGTGTATCCGGAGCCTTTTCCGGGGATACGGTACGGCAATAGATGCTTTCATCGCATACTACGCCGGGGTCTTCAAGAATCCCTGCTTCATGGGAAATGTGCAGTAGGTTATCATCTTCGCTATAAGGCTTGGCCGCCGTCTGCTTGGTGGGAATCCCGTGCTTTTCCGCATAGGCCAGAAGGTCGGAACGGCCCTGGAAGGCATTGAGAAAGTCCGGGTTTTTCCACGGTGCAATGACTTTTATGGCCGGATTCAGGGCATAGTAGGAGAGCTCAAACCGAACCTGGTCGTTTCCTTTGCCCGTGGCGCCGTGGGACACATACTGGGCGCCTACTTCCTTTGCGATTTCAATCTGCTTTTTGGCAATGATGGGACGGGCAATGGCTGTACCTAAAAGATAGCGGCCTTCGTAAACCGTATTTGACTTGAAAACGGGGAATATATAATCGGTGACAAATTCCTTTTTCATATCTTCGATGAACACTTTTGATGCACCGATTTTAAGGGCTTTTTGTTCTGCTGCCTGAAAATCTTCATCCTGGCCAATGTCAGCCATGTATGCAAATACTTCGTACCCCTGTTCCAGGAGCCATTTGAGGATAACCGACGTATCCAGTCCGCCCGAATACGCCAGAACCACTTTTTCCTTTGCCATTAAAAACTCCTTCAATTCATTTGGTATTTGGCCGCAAATTTTATTTTACGGTCCTATGTTACTTCAAACACGAGTTATTAACGCAAAAAAATAGATAACAGTCAAGCACATAGGGCAATCGCATGTAATTTATCGTTCGTTGTCTGATGTCAAATTTTAAATAGCTTATACGGATTATAAAGTATAGCCCTCCCTTAACCAAGACACCGGGAGTTAAACGATGTTGTTCCCGGCGCCATCCCCGGGAACGCGTGTATTTATAAACTATTGTGGTGGGCTTGATAGTCAAAACTATTAATAA
>JAQYWJ010000288.1 GCA_030145005.1 Desulfobacter sp.
GCAACAGAACCTTATTTTTCGCCTGTGAAAAGGTCGGCCATGGCTCCGGTAAAGTTGTCGGTCGCCTTTTGAATGTATGCGTCCCAATTTGTACCATGGCGATAAAAGGCCATGGAAGCGATTTTCTTAGCAATTATTGCATTTCTGTAAGATTTAAGCTTTTCTGCGTTCAGAACCTGTAAAATTGAATTTTTTCCCATGCTTTTCCACATCACTTTGGGGATATAGCTCTTCAGCACTTCCCACAAAAAATCTTCATTGGTCGTAATTTCGTCAATGTGGTCGGCCACCACAGCCTGGAACGTAAAAATCTGCTCACTGGTCTTTTCGGACAGCACAAACAAAGGTACGCTGGGATCTGATTCATGGATACGGATAAGCATGGCAGTTTCAGCTTTTGCATAGGTGGCTACAAGATCCATGATATCCCGGATTAACGCCCAGCGGGTATCCACATGGTCCAAAAGGTGTTTTTCATAATCATCTTCCAATAAAAAGGCGGTGAGTACCTCGGCCACGGCGGATGAGAACACCCCGCCCTTGTTGGCGGAACTGTCTTTGATCTGCTTGATGCCTGTGGATGAGGCAATAAAGCGCCGGGCAGCATCGTCAAAAAAGACATTGGCCCCTTCCACAATATATTTTAACTGGGCAAAATTTTCGGTAAATGCTCGGACATTGCCCCGGTTGATGGTATCCTTAAACCCGCCGCATGGGATGAAGGCCTGGATATTTGCCTGTTCAATATATTTACGGTTGGCCGGATCCGTCAGAAAATTCCTGTGAAATACAGCCCCGTTTGCCACCCGGGTGCCGTCGGGCAGGGTTATTTCCTTGCCTTTCAGCGGCACCATAAACCCCTTGGGGCCAAGCTTTTCCATCGGGAACCCCAAAGAGTTCATTCGGGGGGTGGTGTGGCGCATGAATGCAATTTGTGTCAATGCCTGTCTGTTAAGGCCCTCCGGATCAAACAAAATGGATCCGCCGTCAATGATCAGGCAGATTCTCCCCCTGTAGCACTGGATCTCATTGGCGCCGAGATCTCCGTCCGGGCCGCCGGTCATCATCAGGTTCAGGTCCTCTTCTTTAGCCCCGTAGTGCTGGACCATGGTGCGAAACGCCCCCATGACCGATGTGGTGGTCATGCCGCTGACTGTGATCCTGTTGCCGATACGCTGCCAGAGTTCCTCCATGTCCGGGGTAATAATTTCGGTTTTGCCGTTAATGGCAAGTTCCGTTTCCCCGTCATGGGCCAGCAATCCGAACAGATCGTCATTGTCCAGAATGCCGTAAGTGTCGTGGGGGATGCCAAAACTTTTACCTGTGGTTATGGTGCGCCAGTGGGCGTATCCTCTCTCCTTTGTCCGCAGGGCCACCTTGTCCATTAACGGCGCGGTGCCTTCGTCCGGGCCAAAAAATATCATTTCCGGTTTTTTATAGAGGTCCACCACATTGACATCGGGCAGCATCAGATCCATGATCCCGTCGGTGTAATCATACAGGGCCTGCATGCTGTAGGTGGCATATAAAGGATGGGGTAGCACCACGCCCTTGGATCCACTTTCGCAGATATCCTTGTGTTTCAGGCGCTGGGCCTTGGGGCCCAGGGCATAATTGAGCAGCACGGCATTATCCAGTTCCATGGCGTGGTTGGCCGGTGTTACTCGGATCATGCGAAGTCCGCCTCTGGCAATGTCGGCGGCCCTAAGGTGGGTGCCGCTGGCATAATGGCCGTTGACATAAAAAACACCAAATACAAACTGCTCAAATACCAGGGGATCCAGAACCCGCTGGTCCATCCTGAATGCAAAGGAGCGCTTCTCGGGTTTATAAAAATTGGTCTTTAAGGTGGCACTGATAAATTTGACCATGAAAGAAAAAATATCCCGTCCCATGGGATCATCCATGAACCTGACAGACAGGGTCTGCTCAAAATCAGACCGGGCCTTGTCCAGTTTATCCCCGTCACAATCACACAGGCCTGCCGGATTGAACCGGTCATCAAAGAGTTTAAACAAAACCTTGATCAGGTCCGGGTGGGCGAAGACAGTATCCATGATTTTGCGGGACACATAGGTAGACTTATTGGACTCGTGAATTCTGGCGGCAAAGGCGGCCTTATGATCGGCATTTTCCAGGCTGTCCATGATCTCTTTGTCACTGTGATTGCCCCGTTCCTTGTAAATGAACATATGGGTGAAATCCACAGCGTTTCCGGCAAAGAGCATCTGCCTGAAACTTAAACGACCATCCACGTAAAGCCGGGTAATTGCTGAAATGCTGAAACTTAAAAATGCCTGCAGATCATCGATAATCAGCTTTTCCAGGGTGCCTGACAGGTCACCTGTAACATAGACAGAGCAGATGGACGAAGGGACCCCTGCCTTGGTGCGGTAGGGCTCCCAGTATGCCCGGGTAATGGTCAGGCCATGGTCGGCGAACAACCTGCGCAGTACCCCCATCTGGGGTTTTTCAAAATCGGAGTTAAACATGAACAGGGTTTCGGCAATATCAGCTAAGGGGGACACCGCGATCACCGGGGTTACTTCGTTTTCCACGGTTTCAAGAAACATCTCATACCGGTTGCGGGTCAACCGGGGGGTCTGGTC
>JAQYWJ010000289.1 GCA_030145005.1 Desulfobacter sp.
TTGAAATGTCGTGAGAGCGTTTTAGGGCTTTATTCCGAGACTCAAAGCAAACCATCCTATTTCCGTGGCCATTACTGGGGTGCCATTGGGATGTTGATTGGATCCATGACCTCTCCTTTTTGTACGCCATTATCCCTTAAGATTCATCAAGGCCTTCTACATGTAAATGATGGGATAAGCCCCATTTTTTATATGTTAGAAACTTGGGAACTATTGGCGGACAGGCATATAAAACGAGGCGCCAAAGGCGCTTCGCTCTCTGGTTCCCAGTTTCTTGCCATTAACGCTTAAGTTAATGATATTGCGGTACCAATGTCAGGGTATTTTTTGCATGGGCCTTAATGGCGGCATCTGAAAACCACCAGTACTGGACAGAACCATCCATAAAACCTTCAACCAGGTCTTTCTGGTGGGGATGAAAGGAACGGCCTGCCGCCCCGCCCGGCAACACCGCCATAAGCTTTTCATTATCCCCCATATCCGCCACAAAGCGCAGGGATGCACAATGGGTCACGGCATAGGGGGTGTCAAAATCATACCATCCCCGATACAGGGTTTCACCGGATCCGCCCATGGGCATAGGTCCTGTGCCAAGCAAGGCCTTTAGTCGCCCTTTACGGACAAGGGGATTAACCAGTTCAAGGGTATGCAGATCCCCCCAGCGCCATTGGGCAGGGTTATCCCCAAGGGCCTGGGACAACTCCTTCCGGGCGGCATGGGCAGCCCGGACAAAAAGATCAGCCATGGTTTCTGTTTTACCGGCAGTGCGTATATCATCAAAAAAAAGGCTATCCTTTGCCAGCACAAACTGCAGGAGGCGTTCCTGCCAGTAATACCAGGAATTCAACAGCGTCCAAATCTTTTGCGGCCCCAGATCATCTTCAAACACAGCCAGTGCAAAATGCCGGTATATGGCTTGAAAAACCAAAGGCCCTGCCTTTTCAGGATCATCTTTATAATCCCAATCCGCCAGAATCCGCCCCAAATCTTTTGTATCCCCTTTTGCCAGAAGAATCTGCGCCATAATCGGCGCGATGCGCCGGGCCATGACATTGCCCGTATCCCTTTGATATTGCCACATATCCAAAGGTGCCTGCTTGGCTTTGCCTGCCATGAGTTCCTTTAGCCTTGCATAACGGAATGACGGTGCAAAAAAAGAAGAATAATAATAGGGAAAGTCGGCGTCCACAGTTTTATTGTTGCAGGTGCCAACCCATTTTTTATCCGGGTTGATCTGCCCGGGCATCAGATCCGGGGCAATCCAGCCCTGCCAGTTGTCTGTGCTGTCTTTGACCACATGGGGAAAAGTACCGCCGTTCCTGCGCATGGGAATCCGGCCGGATGTCTGGTGGCCGATATTGCCTGAAGTGTCCGCAAACACCCAGTTAAAACAGGCCACGGCCAGGTCCTGCATGGCCCGGGAAACATCTTCGGCATTTTTTGCCGTAAGCAGATCCAAAAAACCGATGTCAGGGGTCATGGACTCAACCGGCGCAAATCTGAGCGTAAACACCTTATTGCTGTCCAGGCCCTTGAGGACCTTAGACACCACCGGTCCCCTGCGGGTGGTCCGGATATCCAGGTCTTCTGTTCGAAAGCCGCCGGGGGCTTTTTTATCTTTAATTTTCAAACGTTCTTTAATATGCCCAAAGGCAATGGAATTGACACCCTCCAGGTAATGGTCCGGGTTTCCCGAATCAACGGTTTCAATATAAAGGTCCACCATGTCACCATAATTGTTGGTGGCGGACAAAGCAATGTGCTCGGTGCGCCCCACACTCATACCCGGGATGCCGGGAACCTGAACGCCAACGGCCCGGATGCCGGGGCAGATGAGTCCTGCCGGATACCAAACCCCCGGCAGTATTCTTGGGTCCAGGTGGGGATCGCCGGAGAGCACCGCAGATCCGGTGACGGATTTTTCCGGAGCCATGGCCCAGTTATTACTGCCCACCCGCAGCTTCCTGTCCCCGGCAAAGGCCAAAAGACCCGGGTCAAACGGCAGGGCCAACCCAAGGTTCTCCTTGGGCGGCATGGCAATAAAGCCTTTGTCATCAGGGTCATCCACATTGATATTCAAAGGCAGAAGCATGGCGGTTTTCTCATATCCCAGGGTATCCAGCAGCATTTGGGAGATGATCTCCGTGGTCAGGTTGGCTGCCGTGGAATATCCCATATAAAACAGTACACCAAGGCAGTCTTCCACCTGCCATAAATCCGGTTTGATCCCGGCTAAACGAAATTCCAAAGCAAGATCATCCGGGCATTTTTTTATGAAGGTATTTATGCCGTCCACATAGTGCTGGAACTGTTTTCGCGAGGCAGGATTCAATATCCGGGCCTGTTTTTTTGCCATGCGTAAAATTCCGATGGTGCGCATGCGGACATCCAGATCCCTGGCCTGCGCCCCTGCCAGCTCGCACATCCGTCCTTCATAATACATCCGGGTCATCTGCATCTGGAACAGCCGGTCCTGGGCCGTGACAAATCCCTGGGCAAACAACAGGTCCCCAATATTTTCAGCATGAATATAGGCAATGCCGGAATCGTCCCGGGTTACGGTCACGGGCCGGCTTAGGCCGGCAAGATTTAATTGTCC
>JAQYWJ010000290.1 GCA_030145005.1 Desulfobacter sp.
CGGTCATCTGACGCTTCCAGAATCTGCCTGGCCCGTTGAATCTCTTCCGTTGAAGGGGTAAACACCTGGTTAACCGTGTCGATCTGGTCGGGATGGATCACCCATTTGCCGTCACACCCGAGTGCCTTGGCCAGGCCTGCTGATTTTTTCAGGCCGGCGTCATCCTGAAAGTTTCCATAGGGGGCATCCAGGGCCACAAGTCCATTGGCCTTGGCAGCCATGACAATGCGGCTGATCTGAAAATGCCACCGGTGGCCGGGGTAAACCTGTTCCTCATTTTCTCCGTGGCCGGACAAAGAGATCAGCCCGGCACCAATACTGGCCTGGTAATCGGCAATGCCAAAGGATATAGACGAGAGTCTGGGATCGGCCTGGGCAATTTCTTTAACCCGGGAAAGTCCCTGGGCGGTCTCGATACAGGCCTGGATCTGAATCTTCCTTTTTTGCCCCGATGCCATTTCAACCCCGTCCAGCAACCGGCTCACAAAATGGATGTCCCCCTCATGGTTCACCTTGGGCACCACAATGGTATCGATATGATCGCAGGCCGCTTCTGTCACATGAATCAAATCTTTGTAGGCAAAAGGGGTGTCCAGGCTATTTATGCGAAGACCTACGCGTTTTACGTTAAAATCCAAAGACAGAAGCGAATCAATAACCGTTTTACGGGCCGCCTCTTTTTGATCTGCCGGCACACTGTCTTCTAAGTCCAGCATGATAACGTCAACTTTGGAAGCCACTACCTTAGCATGCATTTTCCCTTTGTGTCCGGGTACGGAAATCATACTCCGGAAGGGTTTATCTATTCTTGTTTTATCTTCCATGCCGGCAATTTAACAGGTGGCCAAAGGGGTTGTCAAATACATAAAACCGTGGGATCAATAAAATAAAGGGGAACCCGTTAAGGTTCCCCCTTATGTGTCTATTCTGCAACAATCACCCGGGAAAGCATTTAAGGAATGAGACCGAAATAATTTAACCTGGGAGCGCGGGCGTCCCGCCCGCATGGTTACTGCGGGCGAGACGCCCGGGCTCCCGGATACAACAAAATGGGCAAGTTATTTAAGACCCGTTCCTAAGCTTTCCATCGTGCCAATCTAACCGTGTGCCGGCACACTATACCATTTCAGGTACGTCCCAGTTGTCGATTTTCATTGTGCCGTTTTTAGCAAGATTCATCTGCATTTTAAAGCATCTGTCAAAGAGCTGGGGCTCGTGACCGATACCTTTTGAAAGCGTAACCTTAGAAGAAATGTCGAGATACTCCTGCATGATATCTTTATAGTCAGGGTGCACACATTTGTCGATGATCGTCTGAGCTCTCTCTTTAGGCGCGAGACCACGAAGGTCTGCAAGTCCCTGATCCGTAACGACAACGTCAAGGTCGTGCTCTGTGTGGTCAACGTGCGGGGCCTTCGGCACAACGCAGGTGATACCTGTCGGATCTGTTTTTGTGGGACGGACGGACGGACAGTGCATGATTGTAAGGTAACCGTTTCTGAGGAAGTCACCTGAACCGCCGATCCCGTTGATCATTCTTGTACCCCCTACGAGTGTTGAGTTCGCGTGGGCGTAAAGGTCGAACTCAATAGGTGTATTCATAGAGATACATCCGAGACGGCGGACCACCTCCGGCGAGTTGGAAATGGAAAGCGGACGAAGAACAATCTTGTCTGCGTATCTATCCCGGTTTGCCAGGAAACGCGGGAAGCCCTCTTTCTCGGAAAGGGAAAGTGAACATGAAGACGCGGCATCAAGTTTGCCGGCATCAAACAGGTCAAGCATTGTATCCTGAAGGACTTCCGTGTAAACAGTCAGGTGTTCGAAAGGACTTTTGGCAAGACCGCCCACAACTGCATTGGCGATGGAACCGACACCGGACTGGAGCGGAAGCAGGTTTTCAGGAAGACGTCCGGCTTTAACTTCAGCACTGAAAAAATCAATGATGTGTCCTGCAATGGCTTCGGATTTCGCATCAATTGCTGTAAAAGCGCGGCCTTTGTCGGGATATTTTGACTCTACAACAGCAATAACTTTTTCAGGGTCACATGCGATTGAGGTAGAACCGATGCGGCTGTCTGCTTTTGTAATATTGAAGACCTGTCTGTTAGGCGGTATGTCCTGTGTAAAAAGGTCATGCATGCCTTCGAATGAAGGCTGACCTGTGTTAACCTCAAGGATGATCTTATCACAAACCATGAGGATGTCAGGGATTACACCACAGGAGGCTGTGGGAACAATGCTTCCGTCTTCTTTAACGGCGGAAACTTCAATGATAGCAAGATCAAGCTTGCCTGACTCCGTATCTTTTGTATAGAAACCGTATCCAAGATCCTGGCCGAAGAGAGAAAGGTGTTTGTCACCCATTCTGATGCGGCCTTCGTTGATGCCTTTGGCAATGTTTTTACCTGTCTGGTACGGCCATCTTCTGTCGATCATATCGAGGCTGGCCCATCTGTCTTCTGTTTCTGCACCGACAGATGCCCCGATGAAAAGGTTGAACCGCCATTTGCCCTGAAGGCTGTTGGCTTCAACATAGTCAGCCAGCGCTATAGGTACGGCTTTCGGGTAACCGGCAGGTGTGAAACCTGACCAGC
>JAQYWJ010000062.1 GCA_030145005.1 Desulfobacter sp.
TCAAGGATCGGCGCCTTGGCACCGCAGAGAATGGACAGACCGGTTTCTTTACCGATCTTCAGGGCTCTGGGCATAACATTGATACAGTGCATGCAGCGGGTGCAGTGCTCAGTATTAATGGTCAACTTTTTGTTCTCAAACTTCATGCAGCCTGTGGGGCAAAGTCCGATAACTTCTTTTTCAATGTCAAAGGGGCCCCAGTCTTTACCTTTGTGGGCACCGGCATTGGCAGGATATGCGGAATCATTTTCAACATATTTGTTAACCGCGTCCTGATCAATGCGGATGTCGTCTTTCCAGGTACCGATAAAGGACATATCGGAACGTGCGATGGAAGCAACACAGCAGTTGGGACAGCCGTCAAATTTGAACTTAAACTTGTACGGGAATGCCGGACGATGCAGTTCATCCTGATATTCGTTGGTCAAGAAATGACAAAGCGCGCTGGTGTCGTAGCAGGAATATTCACACCTGGACGTACCAAGACAGTCAGCAGGGGTTCTTAAGTTGGAGCCGGAACCGCCCAGATCCTGGTTGAAGTCATGGGTCAGTGTCCAGAATACTTCTTCCAGCTGGGGAGTGGTGGTACCAAGCAGGATGATATCGCCGGTGGCGCCATGCATATTGGTAACGCCGGAGCCCCTGAAGTCCCACAGATCACTCAGTTTTCTCAAGTAGTCTGTGCTGTAGTACTTACCGCAGGGCTGATTTACACGCATGGTGTGAAAATGTTCAACACCGGGGAACAGCTTGGGCTGGTCGCAGTAACGACCGATAACGCCGCCGCCGTAGCCGAATACACCAACGATCCCGCCGTGCTTCCAGTGGGTACGTCCATGTTTGTAAGAAAGTTCCAAAACACCAAGAAGATCGTCCACGCAATCCTGGGGGATCTGAAATTCAACGCCTTTTTCGTTTTTGGCTCTAACTTCTGCCTGCTGTTTCAGGTCAGAAACAAAGCTAGGCCACGGGCCGGATTCCAGCTCGTCCAGTAAAGGAGTTTCATGCTTAGCCATTTACTTACCTCCGTTAAAAGTTGATTTACATGCAACAATGAAAAGAGTTTTCCAACTTTCCATCAATATTTTTCCCTATCATTTAAAAACGTTAGCAAGAAACAAACGTTTTAAATTAGACATTATAAGCAAAATAACATAGCTGATATAGAATTTATATGTCCGCATGTCAATAAAAACCTGTCATCACAGGTGTGATTATGCGTCCCGGTGTTGGGCTAGTTCATCCAGCAGTGACGGGTTGACGTCAAAACCTAAATTCACGGCGATATCACAATGCTTGATGGCTTGTTTGTAATCTTTAAGTTCAAGATAGGCCACGGCCAGGTTATTATGGGCAATGGGGAATTGAGGCTCCACGGACAGGGCCTGGAGGTTGGCTTTGATCCCCTCTTCCACCAATCCTTTCATGAAGTAAGCCGTCCCCAGAGTGGTATAGGCCTGAACGAAATTCTTATTGTGGATAATGGCTTTCTTTAAATTTTTAATTGCCTTGTCCACTTTTTCCTCATCTTCCTTGGCATTTTTGCCGTCCACCAGCTGCAGCAGAACAAAGGCCATATTTGCATAGCCTTCTGCAAAGCCGGCTCGGGCCTTGGTGGCCCGCTGGTTGAACCGGAAACACCCCTCGAGGTCACCACGCTGGAGGCACAGACCACCAAGTTGCACATAGGCTTCCGCCAGGGTGGGGCTACTGTCGACGGCATCATGGAGCACATTTTCCGCTTCAGCAAACTCCTGTTTTCCGATCAGGGCCACCGCCAGATTGTAGTGGGAGGTGCCGCATTCAGGGTTATGGATAATTGCCTGCCTGAGCTTGGCGATCTGCTCGTCTGCATTTTTGGGCAGGTTTGGGTTCCGGCTTTGGGAATCGGCCATTTATGTCTCCTTTGGCTCTTTTATGACTTTATCATTGTGTTTAAACAAAATTTTAATATAATAAATTCTTTTATTCGGGTGTCAAGGTCTTTCCGGGAAACTTAAAGCGCCTGCCCTCTAAAGAGTTGACACAACGTTTTTTTGGCAAATTGTTTTATCCGCGCATGCAGCGCAAATAACCATCAGGAGTTTGTAAGTTATGAAACAAGGATGCTACACAGCACTCATCACCCCGTTCACCCCGGCAGGAGATCTGGACCGGGACGGCCTGTCCGGGCTCATTGATTTCCAGATTGAAAACCGGATTACCGGAATTCTTGCCACCGGCACCACTGGCGAAAGCCCTACATTCAAATGGGAAGAACATAATCTAGTTATTGATCTGATTGCCAAACAGACCAGGGGCAAATGCAAGTGCATCGCCGGCACCGGCTCAAACAACACGGTTGAAGCCTTAACCGGTACATCCCATGCCGCAGAACAGGGCGTGGACGGTGTCCTTTTAGTAGATCCCTATTACAATGGACCGTCCTCCCTTGAAATCCGGCGGGAATATTACGAGGTGGTGGCAAGGGAAACCCCGGGCCTGAATATCATTCCTTATATCATACCGGGACGTACCGGTGCACAAATGCTGCCCCAGGATCTTGCCATACTTGCGGACAACTGTGCCAATGTAACCAGTGTCAAGGAAGCCACCGGAAGTATAGACAACATGAAGCTGACCAGAAAACTTTGCGGGGACAATTTTAATATCTTTTCCGGAGACGATGCCCTGGTCTGCCGGGTCATGGCAGATGAACAGATCCGGGCCTGCGGCGCCATTTCAGTAATGTCAAATATTGCACCGGCATCCATGACCAAAATGGTTGAACTGCTTAACCAGGGTAAAGCCCAAGACGCCCTTACCCTTCAGACCGCGTTGTCTCCTTTGCTGGATGTTGTGGTAATCACCACTGAAGAGGAAAGCAAGTACGGGCCTGTCAAGTGCCGGGCGAGAAACCCTTTGCCCCTGAAAACAATGATGCAGATCCTTGGCATGCCGTCCGGCTCCTGCCGGTCACCCTTGGGGAAAATGACCCAAAAAGGATTTGACCTTGCGCTTTCCGCGTTAAAAAAAGTGCAGGCAGACAATCCGGAAATTCTTGCGCCGGCAGCCTCTTTCTTTAATCTGGATATTGACGCCCGCCTGAATGATTCGGCGGCCCATAAAAACCTATGGTATAATTATTAAATAACACAGGCGCGCTACAGATTTTTTTTCCGTAGCGCGCCTGTTTGCTTTATGGATTACCTGCCGTAAAGGCACATTATTCTTTAGCGGCAGTTGTGTCCCCGCTTTTCTCTTTGGGATTAAACATATCCTCTCCGGTATGAAAAAAAGTGGTTTTTAACCATTCAAATCCGAACTGGAGCAGTTTCACATCATCATCCTTAATCTGGGCCACCCGTTCTTCCGGGATGTTGTACCTGGTAAGAAAAGAGGAGTCAAACACGAACCGTTTAAACTTATCGATATTATAGCATACCGTAAAAAACATCTGCTTGGCCTGTTCGGACAGCTTCATGCTGGCCGGCAAAGATTTTTTACGGACCATGAGATCCAGCCAACCGTCATTGACCTCGTCGCGCAGATCCACGCCCTGGTCTTCACGCCATTCCTCTACGGTCCATTCATCTGGTTCATCAAAGCCTTTGCAATGGGGTTCCTTGATCATGAAAAAGAACTCATCCTTATCATCATTATCACCCTGCTCCCCTGAGTAACTCAAAGATCCCACGCCAAGGGGATAGTACCGGCAGGTGGTGGGACGGTCTTCATAAATTACGCATCCCTCCTCGTCCTGGACAAATGGACAGGATTTTCGTTCATCATCCAAAAGCTTAAGTGTTACCACAGGCAGATCTGCTTTTTCAAGAAGCTGGGGAGTCGTAAATATGGACAGAAATTTTTCCGAATCTATGTCCAATTTTTTGCGCATGGTTAAAATATCATAGGGAGTGAGCATGATATCAATCCCCCTGCAGCATTCGGTAAAACAGGAGACACCTTTATGGCATTTAAATTTGAACCGGCTTTTAAGGCTAAGCTGCTCCGGCGGAATTTCCGCCCGGACCTGGTTTTCATCCGTCTTATTTTCAGCGTTCATTAACTATTTCCTCATCAATTAATAACAAGCAATATAAAAGGCAGATACCATACTTGAAATAGGCAATAATGTCAATCGGATAGCTGGACCCACCCAGCGAACGTCTCCGCAAACCCTGCGAGATTGTTCATTTTGGGTTTGACACAATGGCCCCTGCTAATCTAAAAACAAAGTGGTTTGAACATAAAAAAACTTCAATTGGAATAATCGTTCAAACATTAGAGCCTGTTTAAAAATAGATGAATCGGCTGCAATCTCATCAAATTTCGCTTCGATACCCTAATTTTTAAACAGGCTCTCAATAAAATATTCGGGTCTGTTCAGACGGGCCCTGCCCCGAACATCAGGGGAAATTTCAGTATCAAGCATTCAAGGAGTCATTATGAAAGTAAAAAAAGCGGTATTACCGGTAGCAGGTCTTGGTACCCGGTTCATCCCGGCCACAAAAGCCATGGCCAAGGAGATGCTGACCGTGGTGGATAAACCCATTATCCAGTATGCTGTTGAAGAGGCGTTTGCCGCCGGCATTGAACAGATCATCTTTGTCACGGGCCGGACAAAAAAGGCCCTGGAAGACCACTTTGACCGCAGTTATGAATTAGAAACCATGCTCAAAGCCAAGGGTAAAACAGACCTGCTGCGGCAGGTCAATGAACTGGTTCCCGAAACCGGCACCATTGTCTACACCCGCCAGCATGATCCTCTAGGGCTTGGCCACGCCATCTGGTGCGCCAGGGACATTGTGGGGGACGAGCCCTTTGCCGTGCTTCTGGCCGACGATATGATCCAGACCCCGGACAAGCCGGTGCTTTCGGAAATGGTGGAAAAATTTGAACGGTTCCGCGCCTCCATTGCCGCTGTCATGGAAGTGGAAAAGGATCAAACGGATAAATACGGCATTCTGGATGCAAGCCCTCTGGAAGAAGATATGGTAAAAATCAATGACATGGTGGAAAAACCCAAACCCGAAGAGGCGCCGTCCAACCTGGCCATTGTGGGCCGGTACATCCTTACCCCCAGAATCTGGAAGTATCTTGGGAGGAAACAACCCGGTGCCGGCGGTGAAATCCAGCTCACGGATGCCATGAAGGGGCTTTTAACCGAACAGCCGATCTTTGGATATAAATTCAAGGGTACCCGGTTTGACTGCGGGGACAAGGTCGGATTTCAAATGGCCAATCTGTCCTTTTCCCTTAAGCGGCCGGAAATGCGCGACAAATTGCTTGATTTCATAAAAACAATCAAGACTGAGGCGTAAGGGACATTCAAAAAATTGATTGTTAGATAGTTCCTGAACGAAAATTCGTGTTTGGACGAAAAGTTGCCCAGATGCAAATTTTTCTGCAACGCCGCAGATGGGTGACTTTGTGAGCTAAAGCTCCTCTAACGAGCCGTTCAAACATTAGCTGCTTTTATACCGTGAATACAAAGACATCACCCTTTGTACATAGGTCTGGGTCTCTTCATAGGGCGGAATTTTCTTGTATTTGTCCACAGCCGAGGGGCCGGCGTTATAGGCAGCAAGGGCCAGGGCAAGTTTCTCATTATACCGAATGAGCAGCCGCTTCAAATACCGGGTGCCGCCCATGATGTTCTGGGACGGATCAAAGGGGTTTGAGATATTCAGGGAGGCATTGTTCCGGGGCATGATCTGCATAAGCCCCCTTGCCCCTTTGCTGGACACGGCATTGGGGTTAAAACTGGACTCCGCATGGATCACGGCCTTGATCAATGCGTGGTCCACACCAAAGGCCCTGGCGGCTTTGAGAATAATATTGTCGTAGACAGCAGGCCCGGCCTTGAATCTTCTTGTCCGGGCCTGTACCCTGTTCCCCCTCTCTTCCTTGAGATAAAGGATATAGCCTTCGGCCGTAGGCGTATTGGTAAAATGCACCACCCCATCGGCGTCAATGTACCGATATATATCCCCCAGGGCTGTGCAGGGGCATATCATACACAGACATATAAAAAGAAAAAATACCGCCCAACGACGCGAAATATTTACCTTCCTATTTCTTTTTGCCCTTTTCAACCCGATCCCTGTACGCTTTTAATGCAACCTTCTCCGGAAACTTAGGGTTGGCCACGTATCGACCGGTATTTTCAAGAAATGTATTTACCAGATTTTCCAGCACGGCATCCTTTTCATGAGCCATGATCATGTTGCGTTCCAGCCGGTAACGATATTCAATGGGAGACCCTAATGTATTCAAAATATCATTAAATTTGCTATCAGACAACGGTTCAGATGCGAACAATGACGCTTCCACAGGAATCTCCATTGTCGCGGTCATGATCACTACCCAGGCATCTGTCCCTATTTTTCTTGAATCGTCAAAAATTTCAAGGCAGTGGCCATGGTGACATTCCATTTTTTTGTAAGGTGTTCGTTCCATTTTCAAATTTTTACTTTGCCGGTTATTATTACATGTTTTGGGCAGGATTTAAAATAATTCCAGCTGAATATCCCTGGATATTTGTTTTTTAACCTGCTTTTTTCCCTTTTCATACCGGGCCAGTTCCTTTTCAATATCATCAATAAAACAGGACCGGACTCTTGGTTGCTTCCGGCCGAATATGCGTCTTTTTCGTGCATATGTCAAATAGAGCATCTCCTTTGCCCGGGTCATGGCCACGTAAAAAAGGCGGCGTTCTTCATCCGGATCTTCCACGGTTTTCCCGTCCCTTGCAAAGGGAATCGTGCCGTTTTCGCATCCTGTAAGAAAAACCACTGGAAACTCAAGGCCTTTGGCCGCATGCATGGTCATCAAAGAGACCTTTTCAACTTTTTTGTCCAGAAAATCAGGGTCCTGATCCAGCCTTAAGGCGTCCAGAAGATCGCAAGGAGAGGGATACCGGTCTGCCAGTACGTTGAGCCGCTGCCATGCCGCTGCCAGTTTTTCATCTGTTTGACCCAGGGCCTTGATGTCCAGCCAGCCACCCAAGGTATCAAGAAGCGTTAGCGTTTTCATGGGAACTGAAAGAGTCTCAATCCTGGGTAAAAATTGTGCAAACTGCTGTCGGTCTGCGTCACTGCTCCGGCTAAGAAAAATCCGCACCAGAGCCAACAGGTCTTTTATGCCTGCCATGTCGGCCCAGTGTTCCCGGTCTGCGGTCTGAAATGGAATACCGGCCTTCTCAAAGGCCCGGGTAAAGACCAGGGCCTGCTGCCGGGTGCGGTAAAGAACGGCAAAATCGGAAAAGGCATATTCCCTGTCCGTCCCGGAGTCCGGACCCGTGCCCTTGTCCATGGACAGAAAAGAGAGTCCCCCTACTCCTTTTTCAATAATCTTTCCCACGGCAACCGCCTCGGCGCTTTCGCTCGCCGTTTCATTGATCGAAATCTTTTCTTTGCCGTCAAGGCTCGCATAAATTTTACGTGCCTCATTTTCCACCTCATCACCGGTACAAATCACTTGGAAAGAGGCGTCCAGGATGGTCTGGGTGGATCGGTAATTTTGGCGCAGGCGGATCTGTTCACACCCGGGGAAATCGAGTTCAAACCGGTTGAAAAACCGGCTGTCCGAGCCTCTGAACCCGTATATAGACTGATCGGGATCACCAATTACGAAGATGTGACTGTTTTGTGCAAGAAGCCTCACCAGCCGGTACTGGCCCAGGTTCAGGTCCTGGTACTCATCCACAAAAATAAATTTATACCGATGACGAACTTGTTCAAGCAGGACCGCATCCTTGGAAAAAAGCCTGAAACAGATGAAAATCAAATCTTCAAAATCTGCCAGGCCGCGTTCCTGAAGAATCCGATCATAGGCTTTATACACATCAGGCCAGACCGAATCAAAATCTTCAATGGGGTTGTTTGCAGCGTCCCTCTGACTTTCATCACCAGGTTCCTTTAATTGCTGTTTTTGCCGGCTGATCCAGGCATCCAGTTTTGACACTGTTTTCTTGGGCACTTTTTTTTCGCCCGTCACTGCTTTGGCAGCCAGTCCCAGCATCTCCAAGCGCAGGTCGTCTTCCATGAGGCCCCGCTTGAAATTTGAATAACGCTTAAGCATTTGAAGGCAAAATCCGTGAAATGTGGCAGCCGTAACAAGCTGACCGCCCTGGGGAATAAAGGATTCAATCCGGTCGGCAAGTTCGCCGGCTGCCTTATTTGTAAAGGTCAAAGCCAGAATGTTTTCAGGGGCAGCCCTGTTTTCCCGAAGCAGCCAGGCGATTCTGGCCGTAAGAGTACGGGTTTTTCCCGTACCCGGCCCTGCCTGGATCAGCACGGCCCTTGATTGGGATTTAACCGCCCTGTCCTGCTCCCGGTTCAGCCCGTCCAGGATATGTTCGGGAGCAACGGGTGCCACGGTCTTTTTTTTTTCAGGTAAAGGCAATGCCGCATCTTTGCTTTGGGGCTTTTTACGGTAAAGCTGTGCGCCGGCAGTCGTTTTTTTTGCTTTTTTAGGGGACAAAGGGCTCCCAAACAGGCTTTTTTCGCCCTGGAGATGCTCTTTTTCCTCCCGGGTAAAAATATTGACCTTCCCATACTCACCGTCATACCCGGGGTCAATGTGAATATCCCCGTCTCTCATCTTTTGTATGGCCCGGGCCAGTAAGGGCACACCGGCACGTTCAATGATTTCAGGCGAAAGCTGTGTGAGTATGGCAAGTTCCGGCCCCAAGGCATTGACAGCCTTATCATAATGGGTTTTCACCTTTTTGGTATTGGGACCCACCCCCAAAATCTGGGATAAAATATCAGCCAGGGGCACCACATAAGAATGGGGATGCCGGTTTTCAGGTTTAAACCCCTTCGGCCTGTCAGCAAGTTCCCGAACCCGGTAAAGCACGCCCAGGGTCAGGGGTTTCCCGCATTCTGGACAAATCCCGCCCAAAGCCGCAGTCTCATCGGGATTGAGGCACACCCCGCATTTGCGATGGCCGTCATAGTGATATTTTCCCTGGTGGGGATACATATCCAGGGTGCCTTTGTAAGCGGTAAGATCATGGGTTTCAAGGGCACGTCGCACCGCATCAAAGGTTAGGTCCGTATCAAACACCGAAGCGTTGCGGCCCAAAAATTTCGGGGAATGGGCATCGGAGTTCGATATCAGCCGGACCCTGTCCAGATCTTTCACCCGCCAATTCATGGGCGGATCTGATGACAGGCCGGTCTCACAGGCAAAAATATGGGAACTTAAATCACCAAAGCATTCCTCAATGCTATCAAACCCGGACTTGGACCCGAACATGGAAAACCACGGCGTCCAGATATGGGCCGGGATAAAAAAACCCTGGTCTGATGTCTCCAGCATGATCTCCAGCAGATCCTTTGCATCCAGCCCCAGAATGGGCCGGCCGTCGGATTTGATATTGCCGATGGCATCCAGGCGGGCATTGAACTTCTTTACCGTGTCTATATCCGGCATATAGATCAGGTTATGGTTTTTGCGGACCCTTGCGTCCTTTTTATATATATTGGAAATCTCAGACTGGAGAATAAAACGCACAGGTCCTTTGCACGGGTCAGGCACGTCGGCGTCAATCTGTCTTGCAATCTCATCTTTCAATGCAAACAGCCCGGGTTCGGCAGGCTCAAGCTTTGTCTCTATCTCCTGGATCCAGGCAGGATGGGTGAAATCCCCTGTACCCACCAGGGTAATGCCTTTCACCTGGGCAGTGTGGTAAATATGCTCCAGGTCCAGATTTTTGGCTGTGGCCCGGGAATATTTTGAATGGATATGCAGATCTGCTATATATTTCATGGAACCTGTCCGTAGAAAATTAATTGGTGTTTGAACGAAAAAGCACCCATCTGCGGCGTTGCATAAAAATTTACCAAATTATTAAGATCGGGCCTCACATACATTAGTATGCTCCGGTTTTAAATTTTTATGCGCCTTGCACCTGGGCAACTTTTCGTCCAAACACGGGTTTCCGTTCAGGAACTAATCTAATGTTAGGCCATTATGTACATGATTTGCCCTTAATTTAAAACCTGAATTCTGATAAGTATCAGACGATACAGGCAACTCACCCAAGCCAAATGGAGGCCAATTATGGACAACACGACAAAAGAACAGATCAAGGCCTGGACGCCTTTGGGATGTCCAACTTTAAGCATTGCAGCCACAGAACATCCCGAACAAAAAAGCTTCGAGGCCTTCGCCCGCCAATGGAAGGAGATATCGACTTCCATATCCTGGACAGATACCAGTCAACCTGCGGACCTGCCGGGCTTTTTTCTGAAAAACAATATTCTATATTCCGCCCTTCCCCTGGAACGTGAACTGTCACCTTTTTTAAAAGGCCTGAACTCCCTTGACCAACCGAATTCGGGTGATGGTATCCAAAAAACG
>JAQYWJ010000291.1 GCA_030145005.1 Desulfobacter sp.
GGGGCTTTTTATAATGGGTGATCCAATGAGCTTGTCACTGATCACAACGGTGCAATATGCGGTGCCGCCCCGCATTTCAGGTCCGTAGGAGGGAATCCAGGCGACCTGGTATCCCTGCTTCATTGCGGCATAGGCCAGCAGCTTGGCACTGAGAAGAATGCCCTGACCACCGAATCCTGCAAATTTAACTTCTGTCTGCATGGGTGTCTCCTAATATTTTCAGGCGTCTTCAGGGGTTTTGTAATCGCCCAGTTCATAATAAGGCAGCAAGGTTTCTTCGGCCCATTTCAAGGAATCAATCGGCGTCATGCCCCAGTTGGTGGGGCAGGTGGAGACCACCTCCACAAAGCTGAAACAGGTGTTGTCCACCTGGTACTGGAATGCCTTTTTAATAGCCTTTTTACATTTGTTCACCATCTGTGGCTTGAGCACGGCCTGCCGGGTGACATAGCCCGGGGTCACAATTTCACTCATGAGGTTGGCCATGCGGATGGGCATGCCTGTCTGGGCCGTATCACGGCCGGCAGGAGCCGTGGTAGCCCGCTGGCCCGGCATGGTGGTGGGGGCCATCTGGCCGCCGGTCATGCCGTAAATGGCATTGTTGATAAAAATGACGGTGATTTTCTCCCCGCGGTTGGCGGCATGAATGATTTCACCCATGCCGATACTGGCAAGGTCCCCGTCCCCCTGGTAGGTGAATACCATCAGATCCGGGCGTACCCGCTTGATGCCGGTTGCCATGGCAGGAGCCCTGCCGTGGGCGGCTTCCTGGAAGTCACAGTCAATGTAATTATATGCCAGGACAGCGCATCCCACAGGGGCGATACCCACGGTGTTTTCCCGGATGCCCAGTTCGTCAATGGCCTCGGCTACCAGCCGGTGGACAATGCCGTGGGTGCAGCCGGGACAATAGTGGGTGTGATTGTCTGTCATCGCCTCTGGCTTAGAAAATGTTTTTCCCATTATTTTCTCCTTGACCGGCGCGTTACCCGATCAGCTCTTTTACGATTTCGATGATTTTTTCAGGTGACGGAATTTCACCGCCGCATTCCCCGTAAAATTCCACCGGTTTTTTGCCCATGACGCAACGCTGGACATCTTCCACCATCTGGCCCATGCTCATTTCAATGCTGATAACGCATTTGCAGCTGTCTTTAACTGCGGCATCATACACCTGTTTTTCAGGAAAGGGAAATAAGGTCTTGGGCCGGAACATGGCCACTTCAATACCCTCGGCCTTGAGCATGTCAATGGCGGTGCGGCATACGCGGCTCATGGTGCCGTAGCTTGCTATCAGAATCTGATAATCCCCGTCTGCATTGTACAGCTCATACTGAACATCTTCTTTTTTCATCTGCTCGTATTTGGCCTTGAGCGCCAGGTTGTTCTGGTTCAGTTCAGCTGAGTCCAGGAACAGGGATTTCACCAGGTTTGGCTTTTTGCTTTTCCGGGTGGACATGCCGTTGGTGGCCCAGTCATCCTTGTTGGTGGGTTCGGTTTTCAAATCATCAGGGAATTCCACCGGCTCCATCATCTGGCCGATCATGCCGTCGCCCATGACCATGACGGGATTTCTGTATTTTTCAGCCAGGGTGAAAGCCTGCATGGTCATTTCCACGGCTTCCTGGACGCCGTCCGGTGCCAGAACCAGCAGATGGTAGTCGCCGTGGCCGCCGCCCTTGGTTGCCTGGAAATAATCACCCTGGGACGGCAATATCCCGCCCAGCCCCGGGCCGCCTCTTACGATATTAACAAATACTGCCGGGCAATGGGCCGCGGCAATATAGGAAAGTGCTTCACTCATCAGGCTGATGCCCGGAGATGATGAGGTGGTCATGACCCGCTCTCCGGCACCCGAGGCCCCGAAAATCATATACCCTACGGCCACTTCACTTTCTCCCTGGAGAAACGTGCCGCCCACTTCGGGCAGGCGCTTGCTCAGGTACTCGGCGACTTCCGACTGGGGCGTGATGGGATATGCAAAATAATTTAGACAGCCGGCCCTGATGGCGGCTTCGCCGATTGCTTCATTGCCTTTCATTAAGACTTTAGCCATTGTCATTATATCCTTAAAAATAAATAATTAGTGCCTGAATAGAAACCCGTGTTTGAACGCAAAGTTGCCCGGATGCAAGGCGCAGATGGGTGACGTTTCGTTCAAACACTATTTATGCACTTTGTTCTTCAACTATACTTATAGCCACATCCGGACACATGGTGCAGCAGATGGCGCAGTGAATGCAGTCCTCTGGTCTGGCCTGAAAGACCGGAAAATGCCCTTTTGCATTTACCTTGTCGGTGATCTCAAGCACGTTTTTCGGGCAGAAATGCACACAAAGACCACACCCTTTGCACCTTTCGGCATCAATAATGTGTTTATAGTCCATTATAAGTAGTACTCCTTGGTGTTAAGTGCGTATCCAGGGAGGAGCCAGCAACCGGTCAATGGGCAGGATCGGGCAAAAGATCCGTTCCGGGTCCAGTTGGGGCAAAAGCCTGGTGGACGCTGTTATAAATTCAATATTCAGACCGGTGGCTTCGGATACCCGGGTCACCAGATTGTAGCCGTCATAAAT
>JAQYWJ010000063.1 GCA_030145005.1 Desulfobacter sp.
AAATTGTTGTTCTTGCATCTTGCCTTATTTAAAATATTCCAGTATACCTTAATTAAATTAATTATTTATAAACTTATAGGAGGCAAAGACATTGAATAAAATTGCTGTACTTGCCGGAGATGGTATTGGTCCGGAGGTCATGGAACAGGCAATCAGGGTGCTTGATAAGGCTGCTGGTATTTTTGATTTTGAACTATCCTTTGAATACGCAGATGTAGGCGGTGCCGGCATTGACAATCATGGCAAAGCACTGCCGGACTCAACCCTGGCATTGTGCGAACAAAAAGATGCTATTTTGTTTGGTTCCGTTGGCGGCCCTAAATGGGAAAATCTGCCACCCGAGGAACAGCCTGAACGTGCTTCGCTTCTGAAGTTACGCAAACATTTTGGTTTATACTGCAACCTAAGACCCTCCAAAGTATTCCCGTCCCTTGCATCGGCCTCCCCCCTGAAGCCGGAAATCATAAAAAACGGATTTGACATTTTATGTGTCAGAGAACTGACCGGCGGGCTCTATTTTGGTAAACCTAGGGGCAAAAGAGGCAGCGGCCCTGATGAAACCGCATTTGATACCATGGTCTATTCCAGATTCGAAATTGAACGGATTGCCAAAATGGCGTTTGAGGCTGCCAGAAAAAGGCGCAGCATCGTAACGTCCGTAGACAAGGCCAATGTACTGACCTCCATGGTTCTGTGGCGGGAAGTGGTCATAGAAGTCGCTAAATCATATCCTGATGTCACATTGAATCATATATATGTTGATAATGCTGCCATGCAGCTTATTCGAAACCCCCAACAGTTTGATGTACTTTTATGCGGAAATATGTTTGGAGATATTATATCTGACGAATGTGCCATGATTACCGGATCAATGGGACTGCTGTCCTCGGCAAGCCTGAATGAAAAAAAATTCGGCCTTTATGAGCCGGCCGGAGGCTCTGCACCTGATATTGCGGGTAAAGGTATAGCCAACCCCATTGCCCAGATCCTGTCCGCAGCCATGATGCTGAAATACACCTTTGGGCAAACCCAGGCCGCTGATGCCATTGAGGCAGCAATCTCCGATGTTCTTGATCGGGGAATTCTCACCGCAGATCTGACAGATAAAAAAGAGAATGCCGTCAATACTGAAGAAATGGGAACTGAGATTATAAATGCCCTGACAAATACTCACAGAACCTGACGTCTCATTATTAAGGCTCATGGGCAAAAGGCCCATGGGCAACAAAACCCCGGTACACCCCGGCCATCGAGAGTCTTTATCTCCATGGCCGTTTTTTTTGTTTTTTTTCTTTCTGCCCCAAAAAAGTCAAAGGGCTTTTGAGTTTCCTCAAAAGCCCTTTGATTTATTGTGGCGGGAGTGACGAGACTCGAACTCGCGGCCTCTAGCGTGACAGGCTAGCGTTCTAACCAACTGAACTACACCCCCGTATTTTACTCTTATGTCTGGTGGGCGATGCAGGGATCGAACCTGCGACTTCAAGCTTGTAAGGCTTGCACTCTCCCAGCTGAGTTAATCGCCCAAACGGCAATATGTATACCAAGTACCAATATGGGTGTCAAGTAAAATTATTCTTTTTTTATTTTCCCTAAACATCCGCTTAGGAATTTAATCAAATCCTTGCAAAATTATGGGGACATTGCTATGCTACTCCATTAATATGTAAACATTATAGAATAATTGAATGCAAAATCTTATCACCTCTTTTCCTGACAACAATCAAAATAAAACAAGGGACATCGCATGTATGGAGTCCTTGATTTATAGTGTCAGCAGCAAAAGTATAATTTAGGAGTCGACAATGGAACCTGTTCAGGGATATCTGGAAATCATGGACAAGGGGTTTGGTTTTCTAAGGAATATTGAAGAAAATTTCAATCCCAAGCCTGAAAATCCCTATGTACCCAACAGCCTGATACGCAAACTCAATCTCAGAGAAGGCAGCTTTATTCAGGGCTATGGAGAAAAAAAGAGCCCGCAGAATGTAAACATTGCTCTCATACGTATTGAGACCATCAACAACCTTCCCTTTGACGAGTTCATAAGAACGCCAATGCTCCAGGAGCAGGTCAGCATCAACCCCTTTGAAAGGTATCATCTTGCCCAGGGGCCTGATGACCTAACAGGAAAAGCTTTAGATCTGATTGCTCCGATCGGCATGGGACAGCGGGGTTTGATCATCGCCCCGCCAAAATCCGGAAAAACAACAATTTTAAGGCACATGGCCAATTCTGTGGTCGTCAACCACCCTGATGCCAAGGTATTTGTCCTTCTTGTGGATGAACGGCCTGAGGAAGTCACCGATTTCCAAAGAGGACTGACAGACGCCCATGTGCTGTATTCTTCTGCTGACCAACAAATCGGCCAGCACATGAGGATGACCCGCCTTGCGATGCATACGGCCATCAGATGCACGGAAATCGGCCAGGATGCCGTAGTTTTCATTGACTCTTTAACCCGGATGACCAGGGCGTTTAATATTGACACCGATTCCTATGGCAAAACCATGAGTGGCGGTCTTGGCGCCAATGCCATGGAGTTTCCCAGAAAAATTTTTGGGGGTGCCCGTAAGCTTGAGAACGGCGGTTCCCTTACAATCATTGCCACCATTCTGGTCGAGACCGGCAGCCGCATGGATGATGTCATTTTCCAGGAATTCAAAGGCACCGGCAATATGGATCTTTACCTGTCCAGGGACTGCGCCGAACAAAGAATCTGGCCGGCCATTAATATCAACAAATCCGGGACCCGGAAAGAAAACCTGCTCATGGAACCTGAAGAGTACGAGAACATGGTGAATATTCGCCGCAGTATTGCGCCGTTAGATGAAGTCACGGCCATGTCACAGTTTTTGTCCATAATTGAAGACGGCTTATAAAGACGGTATTTTCCTGTATCTTTAAAAATAAAAAATCGCGGCACTCAAACATTTCAAGTGCAGCGATTTATTATTTTTACACGCCCAACAAGTCGTTAAAAGATACTATACCAGGGCGTGCTCAAGTACTTCAGCCATACTTTCCACATAGACAATATCAAGCTGTTTTTGAATCGCTTTGGGAACGTCTATGATGTCTTTTTTGTTTTCCTCACAGAGAACAACCTTTTTAATCCCATTGGCATGGGCTGCCAGAAGTTTTTCCTTTAGGCCACCAATGGGCAGCACCCGTCCGCGAAGGGTAATTTCCCCTGTCATGGCCACTGTCCGACTTACGGGTCGGCCGGTGAGAATAGAGACAACTGCCGTGCACATGGCAATTCCCGCTGAAGGCCCATCCTTTGGAATGGCCCCTTCGGGCACATGGATGTGGATGTCTGTATCCTTATAAAAGTCTTCTCTGATGTTAAGACCTGCACTCCTTGAACGGACATAGGATACAGCCGCCTGGGAACTTTCCTTCATCACCTCCCCAAGCTTTCCGGTAACCATTACCCTCCCCTTGCCCGGCATGGTCACAGCTTCAATAGTTAAAAGCTCACCGCCTGCCTGGGTCCAGGCCAACCCGGTAACAATTCCGGCTTTATCTTCCTGTTCCAGAATGGAATTTCTAAACTTAGACTGCCCCAGATATTTTGAAACCGTATTTGCTGTAACTTGATGTTTTTTACGCGTCTTGGTCCGCACAATTTCCGTGGCTATTTTTCTAAGCACAGAAGAAAGCTCACGCTCAAGATTTCTCACCCCGGCTTCCTTGGTGTACTGCTTGATAATCATCTGAATTGCAGTTTTTGAAAAAGAAACGTCCTCTTCATCCAGCCCGTTTTCGTGCATCTGCTTGGGAATCAGGTAGCCGGTGGCAATCTGGTATTTTTCATAATCGGTATACCCGGGTATCTGGATCACCTCCATGCGGTCACGCAGGGGGGCCGGGATTTCATGCAGGGTATTTGCCGTGGTGATAAACAAAATTTCAGACAGATCATAATCAACTTCAAGATAATGATCGTTAAAATTTTTGTTCTGTTCGGGATCCAGTGCCTCCAGAAGAGCAGAAGAGGGATCGCCTCTAAAATCACTGGTCATTTTATCAATTTCATCCAGACAGAACACCGGGTTATTAAACCCCGTTTTTTTCAATGTCTGGATAATCTTTCCGGGCATGGCACCTACATAGGTTCTTCGGTGCCCTCGAATCTCTGCCTCATCACGGACCCCACCCAGGGAGATCCGGGCAAATGAACGCCCGGTAGCCCTAGCCACAGACCGGGCAAGGGATGTCTTGCCGACCCCCGGAGGCCCCACCAGGCAAAGAATCGGGCCTTTTATCTTTTTAACCAGAATCTGCACAGCTAAATACTCAAGGATTCTCTCCTTGGGTTTTTTCAAGCCGTAATGGTCCTGGTCCAGAATCTGCTCAGCCTTCGAGAGTTCATTTTTTACCCTTTTTTTCCGGTACCAGGGCAGGGAGATCAGCCAGTCAATGTAATTTCTGACCACGGTTGCTTCCGAAGAGGTTGCAGGCATCAGCTTGAGCTTTTCCAACTCCGTGCGCACAACACCTGCGGCCTCTTTAGGCATGCGCTTGGCCTTGATCTTTTTTTCAAGATCAGCAAACTCACCGCCCTGGCCATCCTCGCCCATTTCCTTTTGGATGGCCCGCATCTGCTCGTTAAGGTAGTGGCGCTTTTGAAGTTTATCCATCTGTTCTTTGACCCTGCCCTTGATCTTCTGGGACATGGAAAAAACTTCCGTCTCCTTTTGAATAAACTTTAAAAGCAAAAAGAAACGTTCTTCAATATCACCACACTCCAGCAGCTTCTGTTTATCCTGAACCTTGAAGGGCAGTTGGGCGGCAATGGTATCGGCATACCTTGACGGATACTGTTCCAGGGCATCCAGCCCCTTGAAAAAACTTTTGGAAACAACGCCGGACAAGTCGGCATAATGCCGGAACGCTTCATGAACAGTGCGGATGGCAGCCTCAGTGTTGGCATCGGTCAACGGCTTTTCAGGGACGTCCACATAATCAACAACCTGGAAACCGTCCTGGTCAACCATTTTAATGATACAGCCTCGGGCAACACCTTCAACCAATGCTTTTACCGTACCATCGGGCAGTCGCAACAGCTGGGTGATCCGGGCTTCGGTGCCCACCTGAAAAATATCCTCAATAGTAGGTTTCAGGACTTCCGGATTTTTCTGGGTCGTAAGAAAAATTTTCTTATCACCGCCCATGGCCTGGGAAAGCGCCCTGATGGATTTTTCCCTTCCCACAAAAATAGAGGTTGTAACAAAGGGGAAGAGGACAATATCCCTCAGGGGCACCAACGGAAGGGTTTTGCTCTCCTTTTCAGGCCCATCCTCGGAATTGAAAAAACGGGAAATACTGATCATGGATGCAAACTTTCTATTTTAAGCCTGCTTCTTAGGTTGTTCATACAGCAAGATGGGCTCCTCGTTGTTTAATACCACTTCTTCGCCCACCACACACTCAACCACATCTTTTTTAGAAGGAATTTCATACATGATGTTCATCATGGTTTCCTCCATAATTGCACGCAGCCCCCTGGCTCCGGATTTTCTGGCAACAGCTTCCTTGGCCATGGCTTCAAGGGCCTCATCCGTAAACTGCAGACTCACCCCTTCCATGCGAAAAAGTTCCTGATACTGCCGAACCAAAGCATTCTTAGGTTGGGTCAGAATCTTGACCAAAGACGTTTCATTGAGCTCCCCTATGGAAGTTATAATGGGCAGTCGTCCTAAAAACTCGGGGATCAGGCCGAACCTAATCAAATCTTCGGGCTTTACCTGCTTCAGCAGTTCTCCGATATTCAGCTCTTTTTTATCTGCGATTTTGGCGCCAAATCCCATGGTTTTCTGGGTTAAACGGCGCTCAACCACTTTTTCAAGACCCGTAAAAGTTCCGCCGCAGATAAACAGGATATTGGAGGTATCCACCTTCACATAATCCTGCTGGGGATGTTTTCTCCCCCCCTTGGGAGGTACCGAAGCAATGGTGCCTTCAATTATCTTGAGCAGAGCCTGCTGAACCCCTTCTCCGGAGACATCCCGGGTAATTGAAGGGTTGTCCCCCCGCTGGGAAATTTTATCTATCTCATCAATGTAGATGATACCTTTCTGGGCCTTTTCAATATCGTAATCAGCGTTCTGAACCAGGGAGAGAACGATATTCTCCACATCCTCGCCAACATAGCCGGCCTCGGTCAGGGCCGTGGCATCAGCAATGGCAAAAGGGACATCCAGAAACCGGGCAAGGGTCTGGGCCAGAAGGGTTTTCCCACATCCGGTCGGCCCGATAATCAGAATATTGCTTTTCTGAATCTCAATTTCATCACCGCTTTTTGCCAAATGTGAGGCCAGACGTTTATAATGATTATAAACCGCCACGGATAAGACCTTTTTTGCACGATCCTGTTCTATAATATATGAATCAAGCTGCTCCTTGATCTGCTTCGGCACCATAAACTCCTTGGCGCTTTCCGGCTCGACAGCCAGCTCTTTTTCTTCATCTTCAATAATCTCACCGCACAGCTTAATGCATTCATTGCAGATATAGACGCTGGGCCCGGCTATCAGTTTTTTTACTTCCTTTTGGTTTTTACCGCAGAATGAACAGAAAAACTGATCGTTTGTATCATCTTTTTTGGCCATATTTTATGACTCCTTTGACGCCTCCTGCTCAGAGGCCTGTTCCAATTGGCTTCTGTCACTGACCACACGGTCAATAATGCCGTATTCCAAAGCCTGCGCCCCGGACATGAAAAAATCACGTTCCGTATCAGCCGCAACCTTTTCAATGTCCTGCCCCGTATGCTTTGCTATAATTTCGTTCAAAGTATCTTTCATTCTTAAAATTTCAGTCGCCTGAATCTTGATGTCAGTGGCCTGGCCCTGGGCACCGCCCAGCGGCTGATGAATCATAATCCTGGCATTGGGCAGGGCAAACCGTTTGCCGGATGTTCCGGCAGTGAGAAGTAACGCCCCCATACTGGCTGCCTGGCCGATACACACCGTTGCCACATCCGGCTTGATGTACTGGATGGTGTCATAAATGGCCATGCCTGCTGTCACAACGCCGCCAGGGGAATTGATATAAAAATTGATATCTTTCTCAGGATCTTCGGATTCAAGAAACAGCATCTGTGCAACAATGAGATTGGCAATTTCATTGTCTATGGGAGACCCCAAAAAAATAATCCTGTCTTTTAAAAGCCGTGAATAGATATCATAGGCACGTTCTCCCCTGTTGCTCTGCTCAACAACCATTGGAATAAGAGGCACGATTTAACTCCTTATCATAATCTAAAATATGTTTTTAACCTTGTTACCGGCCAAGCAATAACGGATTAAACCGTTCAAATAAGCTTGCGGATTATTTTTTACGCTTGCGCGCCTTCTTCCTCAGTTAGTGCATCAGCGGCTTGCGAATCATCCGGCGTCACTTCAACTACGCTACTTTTTTCTATTATAAGTTCAATCGCCTTTTTTTCAAGCTGGGTATGTTTATAATATTCAAGCTGACGCGGGTCCATGTTGAAAAAATTCTTGATGGCATCCTTTGTCGCACTCATGGCCTGGGCCATCTCTTCAAAGCCGGCGTCAAGTTCTTCATCGCTAAGCTCCATCTTTTCCTGGGTAATTACTTTATCCAGGATCAGATGCCGGCGGGCCTGTTTTTCAGCCACATCCCTGTATTTTTCCTGCATGATTTCCCGGCTTAAGCCGACTTCTTCAAGGGAGGTGTTATTCTGGGCATAGGCCTGTTCTGTCTCAGCAATAATACCGTCAAGTTCACCTTCAACCAGGGCTTGGGGGACTTGAAAGTCTATTTTTTCAAGAATTTGGGTAAAAACCTGCTCACCCATCTCATGCTTGACCCGCTGGGCAATCCCCTTTTCAAGGTTATCCCGGATGGCAACTTTTACATCTTCAAGGGTTTCATATTGGTCAAGATCTTTTACGAGGTCATCATTGGCTTCGGGCAGCACCTCTTCCTGGATCTCCTTGAGTGAAACCTTATATTGAATGGTTTTTCCTTTCAGATTCTCATCATGATAATCATCATCGTAAACCACTTCAACTTCCAGATCCTGAACCGGAATGGCACCGATAAGTTTTTCGGAAAATTCCTTGGGCAACGGCTCCTTATTAATAGCTGTAACATAATTTTCAACTTTAGGGGCATGCTCAAAGGCTTCTCCATTTAGAAACCCTTCATAATCAATCAGAACAAAGTCATCTTCTTTTACCGGACGTTCCTCTTCGACCTTCCGCTTTGTAGCCATGGTCTTTTGCAGCATATATATCTGGCTTTCAATCTCGGCCTCGCCTACTTCATAAAGCCTCTTTTTAATTTCAAGGCCTTGTAAATCAATATCATCCAGTTCAGGTTTAACTTCCACAGTGATCTCAAACGCATAATCAGCATCCGGCTTGAGTTCCGGGGGGTCAAGTTGGGGCCCGCCCACAATATCTAACTTATGATTTTCAACTGCTTCAACAAAAGCCTCCTGGATCAGGCGCGGGGCAACCTCGGCATGAACGTCTGCGGAAAACCGGTTTTCAAGCACTTTCCTGGGAATTTTTCCTTTTCGAAAACCTTTGATATCTGCCTTCTTTTTCAACTCGGCATAGGCTTTATTCAACTCTTTGGAAATTGTTTCCTTAGGAATTTCAAAAGAAAGCACTTTTTTAATACTACTCTGATCTTCGATTTTTACCTGCATGATTTTGTCCTGTTATATCCTGTTAATTGGCGTTCTTCTAAACGCATCTTCAAAAATAATAATTATACCCTAACTGATTTATTACACGGTACAAACACTTTACACAAAGTTTATTAAAATACCCCGTCTTCATGGTGGTGTCAAGGGAATTGCCACACCCCATAGATAGGGTCAAAGCCTAGGCCGTGTAACTTTTTAATCCATTTCAAATTATGGCGCAGGGCTAACGGGAAAGATTGATCTTGATTTTTTTTATTCTAAGTGATAAATATTTTTTTCAATTTTTTAGATATCGGGGCGTAGCGCAGCCTGGTAGCGCGCTTGCTTTGGGAGCAAGATGTCGGAGGTTCGAATCCTCTCGCCCCGACCAGTGATAGCAAGGGTTTCAGAGTTCTTCTTTGAAACCCTTTTTCTTTTGGTTGGGACCAATGGCTGGGGCTTTTCAATTTTCGACGCAAATCTCCCGGATATGGAATCCATAGCATCCTCTATGGCACCATCCAGCTTATGAAGGTATGTTTCAGTTGTACGGGCTTCTGAATGGCCTAAAATATTCTGAATCGTTTTCGTTGAAATTTTGGGGTTATCAGCTAAGAGTGGGGCCATAAGGTGCCGTAGTGTATGAAATCCAAGATACGGATCTATCCCGGCCCTTTTACAAAGCCCTTTCATGAAAAAGGTGACAATTATTCTATATAGATCAAGTTAAAGAAAAGCCCCTTGCCGGTGTCCGCTCCGATGCACCGCTCGGGGGCGAGCCGCGTGCGCTCCGGTGCTCCCCCGGCAGGGACTAACGGCCTTTGGCTGATAATATAAAGAATATTTCGATATTATGGAGGAATTTTAGCTATATCATGGCTAAAAACTATCGCCCTTCGGTTGATGGGCTTACAGAAATTTTCGATTTTCGTGGAGAAAGAATTTAGGCAGTAGGGAAAGACTGTGGCCACGAGAAATCAAAAATCCCCGTAACCCTAAAAAGGCCTCAAGGCCGGCAAGGCCAAGTTTTATAAATTTTTTTGCTATCTGTAGCGGCCTGATGTCATAATCACCCAGATATGCACTCATAGATAATTTCGGCAAAAAAAGAGGGAAACAGATCTTTGAATATTTCCTATTTTGTTTTAACTGCACTAACCAGCTTAGTTATCTGTTCTATGCCATCAAACGTTGATGGCATTTTTTCATCATCTGTAATAATTCCACTGAATATTATAGTCTCAAATTTTTCAAGAGTCTCTTTGTTCTGCTTTGCAAGTTTTACGGAAAATTCAGAATAACTTTGTATAAAGCGGCATAAAGTTTTACGAAGTTCCAATTGCAATATCTGGGAAACAATTGATTTAGGCTCATGTCGCGTTTTGGGGTCTTACTTGATCATCACCTCAATAAGTGAGTGAAGCAGGGATTTCCCTCGTTTACCAACATTATGAACGAACTCGAAAAATCCGAGGTAAAAAGGAAGTTTC
>JAQYWJ010000064.1 GCA_030145005.1 Desulfobacter sp.
ATATGCTGGCCATCACCCTGTTTCTTCTTCCCGTCGGCCGGTTGGCCGACATCACTGGAAGGAAAAAAATATTTGTATCCGGTGTGGCCTTATTTGCCCTTGCCACGATTTTGCTGCCCTTTTCCCCTTCCATCGGCATTTTCATTGTCATTCGATTCTTGCAAGGCATTGGCGTGGCGTGTACGGTCTCCACTTCCGTGGCCATTCTCTCTTCTATGGTGCCGAAGGAAAAACGAGGCAAGGCCATGGGCATCATTGTGGCCTGTGTTTATTTAGGTTTGTCCGCCGGTCCCACCCTGGCCGGACTCATGATCACCTGGCTGGGCTGGCAGTGGATCTTTTTTGCTTCCGTCCCCCTTGCCATGGCAGCCCTTATTTTGACCCTGACCCGGCTTAAAGGGGAATGGAAAGGCGCTGAAGGGGAAGCCTTTGACTGGGTGGGCAGCCTCATTTACATGGCAGCGCTCTCCTGTCTGATCGTCGGGGTGTCCCGCCTTGAAAGCGATGCCTGGGCACCGGATATAATAGCGGCAGGAATGGTTTGCATAGTTGGCTTTTCAATTTTTGAATACAGGCACCCATCTCCCATCCTGGATATCCGCCTGCTGTTGGGAAACCGGGTCCTGGCCTTCAGCAACATTGCCACAGGGATCAACTATGCCGCCTCATTTGGGCTCACATTTTTTTTCTCTTTATACCTGCAGGTGGTCAAAGGCATGTCTGCCCAGGCTACAGGTTTTGTGCTCGTTGTCCAACCGATAATTCAGGCGGCGCTGTCACCTTTGTCGGGTACGCTTTCAGACAAGATTTCACCGGCCAAATTATCCACGGCCGGCATGGCCATCTGCGCGGCAGGGCTTGGGTTTGCAGCCTTTCTCGACCAGGATGCAGGAACCCGGCAGGTTCTGGTGGTGCTGGTTATCATGGGTCTGGGATTTGCTGCATTTTCCACACCCAACATGACCACGGTCATGGGCTCTGTGGGGTCAAGACATTACGGCATTGCCTCCAGCCTTGTGGCCACCATGCGCAGCATCGGCATGCTCACGGCCATGACCATCACGACCCTTCTGCTGAGTATGTTCATGGGTGATGCTGAAGTCAGCACTGCCACAGCCCCGGGATTTCTCAAGACCATGCACACGGCCTTTATCATTTTCGCCCTGCTCAGTCTGGTGGGGATTATTTTCTCAATGGCCCGGATGGAACAGACACCAGGCCCGGAGCTAAAACGCTGATTATGTTTTTACCCACCACCCGAAAAGAACTTGACGACCTGGACATTGACCGGCTTGATGTGATTCTTGTCACCGGCGATACATACATTGACTCCCCGTTCATGGGGGTCAGCCTGATCGGCCGGGTCCTGGAATCAAACGGATTTACCGTGGGCATCATTGCCCAGCCGGACACGGACAGCGACCGGGACATTTCCCGTTTAGGCGAACCCCGGCTCTTCTGGGGCATCACCGGCGGAGCCGTGGATTCCATGGTGGCCAATTACACGGCATCAAAAAAACGGCGCAAACGAGATGACTACACGCCTGGCGGAGAAAACACACGGCGACCTGACCGGGCGGTTATTGTATACACCAATCTTGTGCGGCGCTTTTTTAAACCAACCGTACCCATTGTGCTGGGCGGCATTGAAGCAAGCCTTCGGCGCATTGCCCACTATGATTTCTGGTCCAATAAAATACGACGATCCATCCTGTTTGATGCCAAGGCAGATTATCTTTTGTTCGGCATGGCCCATGCCGGTATCGTGGAACTGGCCCGGGCCCTGAATAACAGGCTGAAAACGGATAACCGGCCGGCAACAATGCCGGCGGATACACAAGACCCTGTTACACAGATTCCGGGCCTGGGATATATCGCAAAAACACCCAAGGGTATAGAGCTACCCGCCTATGAAGCGGTTATCAGGGATAAGGACCTTTACATCCAAAGTTTTAAAACCTTTTACAACAATACTGAGCCCATGCATGCCGGCCCCTTAAGCCAGGCCCATGCAGACCGATTTCTTGTCCTGAATCCACCGGCACCTTTCAGTACCACCAAAGAGATGGACGAAATCCACGATTTGGATTTTCAGCGGGATGTTCACCCCTATTACCGGGCCTGGGGCCATGTCCGGGCCATGGACACCATCCGGTTTTCCATTCCCACCCATTACGGCTGCTACGGGGAGTGTAATTTCTGCGCCATCACCGTACACCAGGGGCGGACGGTCAGATGGCGCAGCAAGAATTCCATCATTGCCGAAGCAAAAAAAATGACCCGGGACAAGGACTTTAAAGGATATATATTTGACCTGGGCGGCCCCACGGCCAACATGTACGGGTTTGAGTGCGAAAAAAAAATAAAAAAAGGTGCCTGTACCCATCGGCGCTGTCTGTTCCCAACCCCATGCCCGTCACTTTCACCGGATCACGGCCCCCAGATGGATTTACTCAATGAAATCAGCCGCCTTGCAGGCGTCAAAAAGGTGTTTCTCAACTCAGGCATCCGCCATGACCTGATCCTCATGGACAAACAAAAGGGCCAGGCATACTTAAAACAGGTAACAGCCAACCATGTCTCCGGCCAGATGAAGCTGGCACCGGAACACTGTTCGCCCGGTGTGCTGGCGCTTATGGGAAAACCGGGCATGGACAGCCTTGTTGCGTTCAAACACCGGTTTGAACGTATCTGCAAAACGCTGAATAAAAAACAATACCTGACCTATTACCTGATCGCGGCCCATCCCGGCTGTACCATGCGAGAGATGAATGAACTTAAGGCATTTACCCGAAACGAACTTCACATCACACCGGAACAGGTCCAGATATTTACGCCCACACCATCCACCTTTTCCACCCTGATGTATTATACCGGCATCGACCCCTTTGCCATGGTGCCCGTGTTTGTGGAAAAAAATCCCCGGGCAAAGGAGAAGCAAAAACAGATCGTCACCCGAAAAGCAGAGCACCGGCCCCAAGCCCCATCCCGGCAGAACCGGAATCAGGGCGAATTTTCCAGGCAGGGCAAAAAGAGCCGCCGCCGAAAAAAATAACACCACAGCCCGTCAGGCTGAAAATATGTATGGGCACTAGTTATCCGAGTGTACTCGGGGCATTGGGCTTTTGCGCCCAAATCCTGCCGGCAGCCAGGTAAAAAACCACGGACGCCAGGATAAGATACCCGAACATATGGATATTTTTAGTTTTCAGGATATAGGCTAAAACCACAATGATGGTAGCAGAAATCAGGAAAAAAATGGGTTTGGGGATTTGTTTAAGAATCACCCGGCCCAAATGGGCAAAACGGATATTGCTGACCATCAGGGTTGTGGAAATAGCGGTGAAAAGCCAAAGCAGCATGGGACCGGCTATAAGGGATGTACCTAAAACAATCAGGGCACCGGCAGGACTTGGAAATCCGTTGAAAATACCGACAGGCAGGTCTGTGCGCCCCTTGTCCTTGGTAACAAACCGCACCAGACGATAGGCCACACCCACCACATAAATCACGGCAAAAAACAGAGAAAAGGTGCCGCCTCTAATGATCACCATATAGGCCGGAGCCAGGCCGAAGCTGATAAAATCAGCTATGTCGTCCAGCCAGGGACCGTACTTGGTGCCCCCGTGTTTGAGTGCCATGCGCCCGTCAAACAGGTCAAAAAGCTGGCCCATGATGATAACGCAGATGGCCCAGACATAACAGTGATGATAGGTTAAAATCAGGCTGGAGACACCGCACATGAAATTGAGCATGGACAGAATATCGGCATAAAGCCAGTTGGGAACAAACTTGAAAATCATGGATGCCGCAGAAAGCACAATACAGGCCCCAAGCACCCCGTTACCAATGTTCAACATTCCGGGACTAGTATCCATCAGGGCGCACAGAATCACCAGGGCAAAACAGATAATAGCCTTGATTTTCCCAAAGTTGTTGGCCGCCCCGGACACCTTGAGCCAGGCCAGCATCCTGCGGGCAAAAAATTGGCCCACCAGTTCAATCGCCACAAGTATCCAGATCAGTTTAGGGGAAAGGATAGGCAGTCCGGTGACTGAATTAGACGTATAGGCAAATCCAACCAGGGGAGGCAGATAGGTGAGCTTGTCACACATGGGGTCCAGCCACTCTCCCAACCGGGACACCATATTGCAGCCCCGGGCCACAACCCCGTCAACCCCGTCAAGAATCGCAGCAAATGTAAAAATAAAAATGGACAAAGATTGATAGGGCGAAAAAAAATAGAGAAAGAAACCCAAGAAAGCAAGACCTGTACGCCAGTAGCAAATGGCGTTGGGATGCATCAGCCACAAATGGGATTCAACAAACTGCCTGACAGATGCCTTTTTCTTCAGGCTGTGGGAAAACCAGAAAAAAAACAGGGTGCCCAAGGCACCGGATGCAGTGATTACCAAAATTCGTTCCATGATTCGGCCTTAATATCAGTTAAAAAATTGCGGGTGAGATGTCATTGCGGTGCAATTTATCATCTTCACCCTATCCTGGAAATAAAAAATACGGTTAATTTCCAATTAAATCGACCGAAGGTAAGGGCCATGGAAATTTTAAAATCCACAAATAGGGCGAAGGATTTTTAACTTTGGCTTTTGCGCAAGATTAATGGTACCATAAAAGCACTAAATCGGTTGAGACATTGTGAACTTAAGAATCCGTCATGGACAAAACCACAGATACTCATCAGATATTCAAAATTGCAGGTCTGGCCTTTTTGCTGAACCTGATTTTAACGTTTGTAAAGGTGCCCCTTGCTATTCTTACCGGTAGCTTAGCCATTACAGCCAGCGCCATTGATTCCGGAACAGATGCCGTGGCATCCTTGGTCATTTATGGTGGCATCAAGCTCTCTACCCGCAAAACCCGTTCCTTTCCCCTGGGGCTTTACAAACTCGAAAATGTAGCTTCCGTAACCATTTCCCTTTTTATTTTTATTGCCGGATATGAAATCGTTAAACAGATCTTCTTTTCGAGCGACAGCCATCCGCAAATCACGCCGATTTCCATTTTCCTTTTGGCCGGCAGCAGCCTTTCAATATTCGGGTTTGGACAATATGCCCTCCACGTCGGAAAAAAAACCCGGTCTCCGGTCCTGATTGCTGAAGGCCGCCATCGCCAGGTGGATGTCCTGTCATCCATTGTGGTCCTGGTATCTGTCCTGTTCAGCTATTTTGATCTGCAGACCGACGTTATGGGAATCTCCATTGACCGGCTTGGCGCAGCATTGATCCTTCTTTTCATTGCAAAAACCGGAGGGGAACTTTTGTCAGACGGCATGCGGGTCCTTCTGGATGCATCTATTGATTTTCCCACCTTGAACAAAATACGCAGCCTGATCCGTCAAGAACCTGCTGTGGATGAAATCAAATCCCTGATCGGACGCAACGCCGGACGGTATCGTTTTATACAGGCTGACATCACCTTAAATGTCAACGATCTTGAAGCGGCGCACAAGATCAGTGAAGCAATCGAACACCGGATTTTAACCCAGATTCCCAATATCGAAAAAATAACCATTCATTATGAACCAAAAGTTCGCACCCATGATATTCTGGCGTTGCCCCTGTCGGATAAAAGCGGGCAGATCAGCCCTCATTTCGGGGAAGCCCCTTATTTTGCAATACTCTACCGTCACATAGATAAGCATACCATTGATGCAAAAAAGATCATGGAGAATCCCCATTGCACCGTTTCAACGGCAAAGGGAATCCGTGTGGCAGAGTGGCTGGTTGAGCAAAAAATCACCCATGTGGGAATCAAAGAGAATGTTTCCCACAAAGGCCCGGGATATGTGCTGTCCAGCGCAGGGATAAAAATAATCCGGATTTCAGCCAAACACCTGAGTGGTGCGGTGCGGGAAATAATGATTCCGGAAAAAAGTGATAACGGGATAGAAAAAATTCAATAGATCTAAAGGAGACATCGTGGACCAAACAAACAAAATAGGAATCATTATATGCGACCGTTATCGGAGATGTGGGGGAGGCAAATGTTTTAGATCTCTCAAAAACCGTGAGGGCGCATTCAGCCGATATAAAGACATGGCAGTAGAAATTGTTGGATACACCAGTTGCGACGGCTGTCCAGGAGGGAATATCGAATATGTGGTGGATGAAATGAAAGCAAACGGGGCTCAGATTATTCATCTGGCCACCGGCCTGATTGTAGGGTATCCACCATGCCCTCATATTATCTATTTTCATGACTACATCCAGACAAAGTACGGCCTTGAAGTTGTATACGGAACCCACCCCATTCCTGAAAAATATTTGAAAACACACAAAAAACTGGAAACATGGAACAGCGATGAATGGCAGAAAATCATTATGCCGACCATGAATGATGAAAAGAGCCGTATCGCTTACAACTGAAAAGGCAAGGCCATTGAATCGGGCATAAGGGACGCGAAAAAATAACCCCTCAATTTCACTTGCCTTTTTGTTCATATTTTTCGTTACAACTCCGGGTACATATTCCAATATGTGCCCGGAGTCGTGCTTTGACTACAAATAAAACTTCGACGCAAGCCCAAATGGAACTTTTAGACGCCCAAGATCAGGTCAAAATCCATGGCTGTTATATGGACCGGCCCGCTTCTTCAGCCTCCGCAACGCAAAACATTAAATGCCTGGGTGTTTTGGCATCTCCGATCATATGAAATTTTGCCCGGCTTTGTTTTTCCAAGTGTCTGGCATCCCTGACCGGCTGGTGTTTTTCCGAAATGACAACAGTATCGAACCCCTCAAGGGTTACGGGTTCTCCCTTGGATGTAAAGCTTACGCCATCATCGGTAAAGGATTTAACTGCCACCTTCTTATATAAAATGACGCCGCAGGCCTTCAGGCGTTCCCGCAGATAATACCTGTCATTGGAGGACATCTCTTCGGCAAAACTTTTTTTGCGGTTCAGAACCACCACCTCTTTTCCCAGATCACCCAGTTTATGGGCAGTAATCAGCCCGGTGAACCCGCCGCCGAGCACAATCACCCTCTCACCGGCAGCCTGTGCATCGGTGAATACATCCACACTGGTGATAAGCTTCATCTTGCTTTTAAACAGCCCTTTGATCACGGGCATATCCGGCATGGAGCCCGTGGCCAGAATCACATGATCAGGGTCAAAGGAGGCCAAAACTTCGGAAGACAACGGGGTATTGTAATCCACGGTCACACCAAGACGATCAAGTTCGTTTCTAAAAAAGCGTAAAATATCGCCCAGCTCCCCCCGGCCGGGTGCTGTGGCAGCCAGGGCCAGAAGCCCGCCCTGGCCTGAACCTTTTTCTAATATTTTCACCTGATGCCCTCTTTGGGCAAACATTCTTGCGGCGGCAAGCCCGGAAGGCCCGGCCCCGGCCACAAGAATTTTCTGGCTTTTTTCCGGTGCCTTTTCTTCGGCCAGTTTAAATTCCCGGCCCACATCGGGATTGACCACACAGGAACCAGGTTCCTTGGCAAGCACGGCATGGATACACCCGAGACAACAACCCACACAGGGCCTGATAAGGGAGGAATTTCCGGATTTGGCCTTATTCGGATATTCCGGATCTGCAATAATGGAGCGCCCTAATGCCACCATATCTGCTTTTCCATCCCTGATGGCGGCATTGGCCATGTCCGGGTCCTTGATCCGCCCTACGGTGATCACAGGCACATTGACCACCTGCTTAACCGCCTCAGCCATATGAATAAAACATCCCTGGGGCGTATACATGGACGGAATAGTCAACTCTGTGGAGCCGTAAACACCACCGGACACATGGATATAAGCCACCCCGGCCTGTTCTAAGAGCGGAGCAATGCGCAGGGTATCTTTAAGTTCCCAGCCGTTTTCAATGTAATCATTGCCATTGATGCGGATACCCACGGGATAGTCCGCACCTGCGGTATTCTTTACTGCGTCGATCACCTCAAACAAGAACCGGGTGCGATTCTCAAAACTGCCGCCGTATTCATCGGTGCGGATATTGGAATTTGGTGCCAGGAACTGGTTGATCAGGTATCCATGGGCCCCGTGCAGTTCTATGAAATCAAACCCGGCCTCCCGGCACCGGCGGGCTGCCTGCCCAAAACAGTCTGCAAGCGATTTGATCTCCGCTATTTCCAGAGCACGCACCTCTCCTTTAACCACGGCAGGTGCCGGAATAGCCGAAGGTGCCACTTTTTCCGGCAGATAGGACTGCCGGCCTCCGTGCAGCAGCTGAACCCCGAAACAGACATCATATTCCTTAATCCGATTAACCATTCTTTTTAGGGCGGGAATACATGAATCCTCATACATCTGGGGAAGATCAGGCAATTCCTGACCACTGGGGTGAACCCCACCACCACCCACAAGCATCATGCCGACACCGCCTCTGGCCCGGGTCGCAAAATATTCCGTAAGCTGATCCGTAACATGGCAATTTTCATCCACACCGAAATTAATACTCATGGCCGACATGAGCAGCCGATTCTTCACTTCCATGTGTTGAATCCGGATGGGACTGAAAAGATCTGACAGCATAAGTACACTCCTATGATTGAAACGGTTAAAATTTGGCCTTTATTTAATGTCAGACATTTAGGTTCAAAACAAGAAATTTTATAAACATGGATAAGTATGCGCCGTATCAATAATCCGGCAATGGCCATCAAAGACCTTGAAATGAAACCGGCGCAGATCTCACCAACACAGGCACATCCGGTTTATTAATTGGCTAATTTAATTTTTACAATTTCGCCTTTTTTGTTTAGATAGGCAACCCCTTGGCCAAGGGGTTTTCCGGAAGAGGAGTCAACGATAACGATTTCTTTTTCATCCAATACGTTCGTTGATAATTCTTTTTTACGCGTAACCCGTTCTAAAGCATCTTTGGACACAGAATCGGTTTTTTGATTCGATGATCCTGTTTTATCTTTATTATTTCCTGTTTCTTCAGCCAGCCGGTAGCGCATCTTATTTCTATCAGCAATGAGCTTACCGACGCCGGAGTAATTGTCATCCTCATTTTTACAGGATGGTAATACAGCCACGAAAAAAACCAGAAAAGAGATCAAAAAAAAACGCATTTAGCTATCTACATTGGAACCTGATTTAAGCCTATTCGACCGCTTCCACGGTAAAACGGCGGTTCAGCCTCATGGTTGAAAACAGGCCATAAATATCCTGTGCAACATTGATGACCTTTAACTGACGATTGGACTGGCTCAGGGAATTATAAGCGGCAATAATCACACCAATACCAACGGAATCCACCATACTCACGCCATCAAGATCAATAACCAAGGTACCCTGGGAGGAATTGACGGCGGAAAGCAGTTCCCCTTTAAAAGCATCAGCCATGGACGCAACCACATCTTCACCGGGCTTAACTATAGTCTGGTCCTCAATAGTGACTATTTCATTCATTTTTCACTCCTTGTTACAATGACGCATAAATTTGCATATTAACTTAAAACCTATTTTTGTTCAAATCCAAAAATTATTTTCAAATTTAAGCAGCATCAAAATATTCACATTTACAGCAATTCTAAATTTATTCTCGCGCAAAGCCTCAAAGGGCCATAAAATCAAATAAAATCTTTGTGTCTTTGTGCGAGTTTTTCAACTAAAAAGATTCATATTTAGAATTGCTGTCACATTCCAGGGCAATCGTATGAAATTTTCGGTTATAATAAATTCAATGGGTTATAAAACGCAAATTCAGTTTTTATGCGCTCTTTAAAAATCTTTATTTTTTAACTATTTGAATTTATTAAAACAAAAAGATCATGCCAATTTTTCATGCGATTGCCCTACGTCACATTCATTTTCCCCTTGAATTTAAATTAAAAACCACGTATATAGTAAAACTTCCCGGCTGATCAAGTCGGGCGGATAATTCTGATCGGTCGCCTCGTAACAGAGGGCCATGAACCTCGTCAGGTCCGGAAGGAAGCAGCGATAAGTGATACCTTCTGTGTCGTGGATTGATCCCGGTCACGCAATTATCCGCCCTATTTGTTCAGCCGGGTTTTCTTTTTTTACCACCCTTTTATATCTTGACATGTTTTCAAACAGACTTATTTTTCAGCCATAATTTATCATTTAATTAATTTTTAAACACTTAATAAATATAAGGGATTTTGGAGCAAACACATTGGTACTCAAAGAGAATAAA
>JAQYWJ010000292.1 GCA_030145005.1 Desulfobacter sp.
ATTGATAACAAATTATTGGGTGCTTTTTTATGCGCTGCATTCAAAATTAAAAACGGAAGAGATTCAGTGATATCTAAAGTTTATACAAAAAAACCTGGTTTTCGGCTGTGGCAATACATTATTTGGCAATGACGGCTTTGGCCCTGAGGTTGTTTACAAAATAGAGCAAGCGCATACTCTGCCGGACAGCGTTCTGGTGATGGATGCCGGCACGGGAATTCGCGATCTGGTTTTCGACCCGCTGCTTATGGACACGCCCCTGGAACTATGCTCTGTACTTGTTGCAGGGGGAGGCATCGCCGGAATTCAGGCCGCACTGGATGCAGCTGATTCCGAATTTTACGTATATCTTGTTGAAAAAACCGCCGACATAGGAGGGGCCATCTCACAGTTGGACAAAACCTCCCCAACAAACGACTGTGCCATGTGAATTATTTCACCCAAACTGGTTGAATGCGGTCGGCACTTGAATATTGAAATTTTAACGCTGTCGGAAATTACGGCGAACAAACCATTTGTTACATGGATATCCGTTCCCATGGCAAGGAATACGAGCGCTACTATGAAAAAGCCCGACAGACCGGTGTATCCTTTATCAAGATCCCGTCTCCATACCCTGCTTAAAGGCCCGGAAGGACACGGTGTCACCATGCTGTGGGTTGATGAAGCCGGAAAAAATCATGAATCGTTCTTTGATCTTGTGGTTTTGTCCGTTGGGCTTACTAATCCTGAAAGTACAAAAGAGCCGGCCAATGCCTGCCGCATTGAACTGGATCATTACGGATTTGCAAAAACCAGCAGCTTTTCCCCTTCTGTAAGCAGCCGTCCCGGCAATTTCCAGAGCCCCAAGGCCATTCCCCAGTCCGTGGCCGTGGCTTCCACGGCAGCAACCCGGGCCAAGGCAGTCCTGGTATCTGCAAGAAACACCCAGACCATTGAAAAAAATTCCTTCCGGGTAGAGGCGTCGGGCAACCGATGCCTCTACCCGGAAGAAAATATCTTCCCGGCTTATCTGGATGACGTAATCACCCTTGGCACCATCACCACAGGCTTTATCGGCACGGTGGATGACCATGGGGCATTAAATTTATATGACGGAAATATTCGACTCATGATGCTGGACGGTTCGGACGCCCTGCCCATTGGGCCAGACTTATCGAGCTGGTATATGCCTGTGAAAAGACTCTTGAACTGCTTATGGATACAGCCATCTGCGGAAAAGAAACGCGGTTTGACATCACCCCGAAAGCCGGACGCGGCGTAGGCCATGTGGAAGCATCCAGGTGGCCCCTGATACATGACTACACCACCGATGAAAACGGACTCATTGAAAAAACCAACATGATCGTTGGTACTACCCACAACCTGGCCCCCATTGCAATGAGCGTGGAGCAGTCCGCAAAAATGCTTATCAAAGACGGCCATGTGGATGAAGCGATATTAAATAAGGTAGAGATGTCGGTGCGAGCCTACGACCCCTGAATCAGCTGTGCCACTCACCGCATAGATGGCGGCAGGACCATTGATATCAAAGTATATGACAATAACGGCCAACAGATAAACTAAAACAAAACACCTAAACATAAAGGGCTGTGGAAAATTTTTCCGCAGCCCTTTTAAATGTATAATTAAGTCTAATTCAAATAAAAAAAGTTCTCAGGAAAAACCTGAAAACCTTTGTTTTTTGTGGCGCGCCCGGCGCGATTCGAACACGCGACCCCTTGATTCGTAGTCAAGTACTCTATCCAGCTGAGCTACGGGCGCCCAAAAACTTGATATTTATAGCAACCTTTAAGTAAGAATTCAAGTAATTTTATTAATTCTGATTAAATTAAGAACACAATAAACTGCAATCATATTGTAAATCAGGTTTCCTGATAAAATATCCTGATTATAATGGATTTGGGGGACTGGATCGGAGAGCAATGAAATAGACTGGAAAAGCTCATTTTCTGAGTTATGGTTGAAGCGCTAAAAGCAACTATAACAATTAAGGAAGATGATGACTTCAGCCTCTAACACCGCTCCCCGACTGAATCGAACTATTTGTATGCACGTTTGTCAAACACAATATTACATCGTCATTCAACATGCCATCCAATTTCGGATGATATTAGGCATGCTAATCAAGAAACATCCTGAACTTTTTCCGCCTGAAATTGCCTTCGGATACAAAATGAAAGAGATCAGAGTCTCAAAAAACTGACATTGAAAATCAGAAGAATAGTCATAGCTGGTGTCAGTTACACAACAAGGCCGTCTTTTGCCATGCCCGATATGACTGGATTTGTAAAAGATGTTAAAAAACCGTTGTTTTTGCGTAAGTTTGCTGTTCCGTTTTGGGCTCTGAGTCACTGTTTCGGAAAAAATCTCATGTATTGGTATCGTCTTGAAGCAACCATTGGCCGGTACAGCCTCGTGGGAACCACTATCAAATCCCCAGAAAAATTACTATAGCACCTTTCTGCTGATGAAAAACATACCCGCCTTTTGGGAGAAAAGACCTATATTGC
>JAQYWJ010000065.1 GCA_030145005.1 Desulfobacter sp.
CACCCAAATAACGAAAAAATTCATTTATTCTGGGCCAGAAGAACCGTTGACTATGTCTATCATTGGTTACCCGAGCCAATTTAGAATCAGCATTCAATAGCAGAAGTATTGTGGAGGAGGATCATTTCAAATTCTCACTTGATCACTCACTGAGTGACTACATCAATATCGAGATATCCTCAATGTAGAATTTAAAACCCCGGACTATTATTAATAGTTATCACCATCAAGCACCTGAAAAATGAAAACTGGTACTTAATATTTATTTCCAATTTTAACCTCACAATATGTCTATGATTGACCACTTTTTTCGAAATTTCCCGGCTACAAAAGGACCGGCCTTATGTCCTCCCCAACTGCGTGATGACCGTGGTGGGTCAGGCGGGTTATGACAGCTTTCCCCGGGGATGAGGCGGTCAGACTGTTCATGAACAGAATCACAAGAATCTGGCGAAACATCTATTCCTCCGCCACGATGCCGGCCACGCCTTTAATGACCTGGCAGGCATCCACTGGAACGGCATAGACGGTTCTACGTTCGACAAAGGTCATGAAAAGTCCCAGATGGGAGACGGATTTATCTATTCCTGACTTGATATCGGGTAAATCAGATCTCAAGCCGGGTGCCGGTGGCAAACACGTTGATTGGGCGTGTCATTTTGCGGGACATGTAGGCCGGGGCATCAGGGCCCGTGCAGTGGCCGGTATAATAGGTTGTGCCGCGATAGTATGACAGCTCATTGACCAGAATATCCAGACGGTTGTCCGGTTCAGTGACCCGGGTTATGCGATTATGCAGGTGGAATCCGCCGATCACATGGTCAATATGGTCCCGGCCTGTGCGGGTAAGCACCGTATCAATCATATTCCCCATGCCCGAGTGGGCGCAACCGGTGAACAGGACCGAGGTGCCGTCTTCCACGATCAGCAGGGCCAGTTCATGGGAAAATTCGTCCTCAATAAGTTTCCCGTCTTCCTGCTGCCTCAAAAGGTCTGAATTGCCCTGGGGGATAAAACCCTTTTTTGAAAAATCCGTGATAATGGTTAAATCCCTGGACAAGGCCAGGTCCGAATCAATAAGCCGGCAACGGCTTTTGTCAATGGCATCGGTGTCAAGGCCGATATATCGGGGATCATGATCCTTGTAGCGGGCATAGTACCTGCCTTCAATGGCCCCCCGGGTCATGATGATTTCTGCTTTATCATTGATCTTTTGAAACTGCGGGATGCCGCCTCCATGGTCATAGTGCCCGTGGGACAGCACGGCCATGTCCGTTTTTGACAGATCCACACCCAAATGTTTTGCATTGTCTGCAAATTTCCGGTCCGGTCCCATGTCAAAAAGAATGGACCGGGTGCCTGTGCGGATAAAAAAACTTAAGCCGTGGGCCGGTGCAAGTTGCGGGTTCGTGGTGTTGTTTTCAAGCAGGCAGGTGATTTCCATGGCGTGTTCCTCCTGTGTTTTTTTCGGATATAGGTTTAACTAGTGCCTGAACGAAAACCTGGAAATTTTGTTGAGTACAAGGCGGGCTGAAATTTTAACCGGAGGAATACATGAAGTATTTCGAGGATTAAAATTTCAGACCAACGCCGTAATCGGCAAAATTTATGGTTTTCGGTCGGGCACTAATTATGGGGTGCATAAAAAATGCATATTAAAAGAATCATTGGGGATCTCTTCGGCACAAACCTTTGAAAAGCCCGCTTGTTTGAGCAGATCTATAGCCTGCTGTTCTCCCCACATCATGCCAAGGCCCGAACCGTTGTCATTAAGTCCGATGGGCATGCAGTGCATCAGACTTACGGTGTATAAAAACGGCCCCATGGGATGATCGGTATTGTCCTTGATATTGGTGGCAGCCTTGATATCGATCATGGAAAAAAGGCCGCTATCACGCAGCATGTATTTCACCCCTTTTAGCGCGTCCAGGGGATGGGACTGGTCGTGGATGGCGTCAAAGGCGCATACATAATCAAAGTATTGGCGAAACTTTGACACCTCACGGATTTTAGCGGCATCCTGGTGGATGAACGCAATATTGGATAACCCAAAAGATTCGGATAAGGCCCGGGCCTGTTCAAGGGCTTTTTCATGGTTGTCCATGCCGACAAACTCAGATTTTGGATAGGCCTGGGCCATGAGACAGACCGCCACGCCCTGGCCGCAGCCTATATCGCAGACCCGGATGCCTTGTTGCAGCCTTTTTTCCAGCCGGCCCTGGTCAACATAGGGAATAAATTCTTGGATTAACACCTTGCGGTGCTTGGCATCTGCCAGTTCTGACATGAATACCTGGAAGTCGGGATAAATGGAAAAGGGAACGCCCTGGCCGGTTTTAAATCCCTGTTTTACGGCATCCATGGCACAGGCGGTCAGCAGAGGGATTTCCTGGGTATAAACCCCCAGGTTGTTGTTCCCGGCTCTTCTGCATAGAAGATCGCCATGGGAAGGGGGCAGGAAAAAGGTGTCATCACTGTCCTGGCATTCCGTCATCTCGATAATGCCGCCGGTGACCATGATGCCCAGCCACTCCTTGAGATAACGCATGTTCAGACCCGTTGCCCCGGCCAGTTCCCCAAGGGTCAGGGCTGAGCCTTTCTCATCCATGACATCAAATATTTTGAGGGCATAGCCTATTCCTAAGCCCAGGTTCAGGGAACCGTAATTGAGAATCTGTACCAGTTTATCGGAAAAATCAGCCATGATTTGTCTCCTGATGTTTGGTCTTAGTTCACACGGGCTATGTCTTACGAGATGATCAGCCTGAAAAAAAAAGGGGCGGGCACAAACCGGACCGCCCCTGAAACATGATTCTGTCAGATTCTGTTAAAGATTGATTCCCTCCAGGACCCGGTCCCTGATATGGGTGCAGACCTTGGTCAGGAACTCTTTGTGGGTGACCCCCATTTTGACCTTGCCGTCCAAGGTGCGCACGGACAATACCTTTTCTTCTTTTTCCTTGTCACCAATGGTGATGATTAAAGGAATATAGTTGAGCTGGGCTTCCCTGATTTTCTTTTTAAGGGTCTCGCTTCTGTCATCCACGTCGCAGCGGATGTCATGGACCGCCAGCAGATGCTGGATCTCTTTTGCATAGGGGGCCAGTTCCTGGTTGATGGGCAGGATCACGGCCTGGACCGGGGCCAGCCACAGGGGGAATTTGCCTGCAAAATGCTCCACAAGGATACCGAAGAATCGTTCCATGGAACCGTAGATCACCCGGTGGATCATGATGGGCCGGTGCTTTTCATTGTCCGCGCCCTTGTAAGTCAGATCAAAACGTTCCGGCAGCGCCATGTCCAGCTGGATCGTGCCGCATTGCCAGGTTCTGCCCAAAGCGTCCTTGATGTGGATGTCTATCTTGGGACCGTAAAATGCACCATCCCCTTCATTGATCATGAATTCTCGGCCATAGGCTTCCATGGCATTGCGAAGTCCGTTGGTGGCGGTTTCCCACTGTTCATCCGTGCCGATTGATTTTTCAGGCCTTGTGGACAGCTCCAGATGAAAGGATAGCCCAAAACGGGCATAGACCCGTTCAGCCAGTTTCAGAACGCCTAAAACTTCTTCCTGGATCTGGTCCGGGGTCATGAAAATATGGGCATCATCCTGGTGAAAGGCCCGGACCCGGAACAGGCCTGACAACGCCCCTGAAAGTTCATGGCGGTGCACCATCCCGATCTCTCCGGCCCGGTGGGGCAGGTCTTTGTAAGAGTGGGATTTCGTTTTGTAAAGGATCATGCCGCCGGGGCAGTTCATGGGCTTGATGGCGTATTCTTCGTCATCAATGGTGGAGGTGTACATGTTTTCCCGGTAGTTCTCCCAGTGACCGCTTTGTTCCCAAAGTTTTCTGGTCATCATCACAGGGGTTTTGGTCTCCACATATCCGTCTTTTTTATGCTCCATGCGCCAGTAATCCAAAAGCGCATTCCACATGGCAATGCCTTTGGCGTGAAAAAAGGGCATGCCCGGTGCTTCGTCATGGAAAGAGAACAGATCCAGGCGGGTGCCAAGTTTTCTGTGATCCCGTTTTTTGGCTTCCTCAATCATGTTCAGATAGGCGTTGAGCTTCTTTTTGTCAAAAAAGGAGATGCCGTACAGGCGCTGGAGCTGTTCCCGGGACTGGTCCGCCCGCCAGTAGGCACCGGAGATTTTTAATAGTTTAACACCCTTGATCATTCCGGTGTTGGGGATATGGGGGCCGCGGCACAGGTCAACGAATTTACCGTTTTGGTACAAAGAGATCTCTTCGCCTTCGGGCAGTTCATTGATCAGCTCCACCTTAAAGGGGTTGTCGGCGAAAAGTGCCAGCGCCTGTTCCCGTGTGACCACCTGGCGTTCAAAGCCTGCCTTGGCCTTGATGATCTTTTTCATCTCCGCTTCTATTTTTTCAAGGTCTGCTTCGCTCACCGGTGCCATGTCAATATCATAATAAAATCCATCTTCCACCACAGGGCCGATGGTCAGCTTGGCATCCGGATAGAGGTTGAGTACGGCTTCGGCCATGACATGGGCCGAAGAGTGGCGCAGGATATCCAGCCCCTCGTCGTCTTTGGCTGTGATAAAACTCACCGCACTGTCCTTTTCAATGACAGCGCCTAAATCAATGGCTTGCCCTTCTATTTCCATGGCCACGCAGTTGCGGGCAAATCCTTCGGAAATGCTTTTTGCCACATCCATGCCTGTGGGCGGTGCGTCAAATTCTTTTACTGCATTATCCGGGAAAGTTATTTGAATCATTTTTTTTTGCTTCCTGTTTATATCATGCCTGACCTTGCCCAATTTTCCAAGGCAGCGTATGATTAAGCATTGTAATTAAAAGATGCTGTTAAATTTAAAAAAAGAATCTTAAAAGAAGTGTTTTAAACAATCAAGGGAAAACTAAGGTGGTTTATCAGTTTGTAACAACGGACAAAGACTTGGCACAAGTGTGCCGGAAACTTGAACCCTGTGAGATAATCGGCGTGGATCTGGAAGCCGATTCCATGCACTGTTTTTCAGAAAAGATATGCCTGATCCAGATTGCAGGCCCAAACCAGGCTTGGCTGGTGGATCCTTTTCTGATCAATGATTTTTCACCCTTTTCTCAAATCCTTGAAAACCCAGAGATTATCAAGGTGTTCCATGGATCAGACTTTGATGTCAGAAGCCTTGACCGGGAGTTGTCCGTTGAAATTGAAAACCTGTTTGACACCGAGATCGCCTGCCGTTTCTTAAATATTAAGGCGCGGGGTCTGGGCGCACTTTTGAAATCCTTTTTTGATATATATGTGGATAAAAAGTACCAGAAGGTGGACTGGTCAAAACGGCCCTTGAAAGATGAGATGATTGCCTACAGTGTGGGTGATGTGGCAACGCTTGTGGAACTGCATGACCTTTTAAAGAACCGCCTTGAAAAGATCGGGCGCCTGGCCTGGGCCGAAGAAGAGTTCGATTTGCAGGCCAGGGTCAAATACGAGAGCAATCATTTAAGGCCTTTGTTTAGACGGTTCAAGGGGGCCGGTAAACTTGACAACCGAAGCCTTGCCGTGCTGGAGCATTTGCTGGAAGTCCGGCTTTCCCAGGCGGAGAAAAAGGATCTGCCACCCTTTAAAATTATGTCCAACCAGTCCATCATGACTATGGTGCAGCACAGGCCGACCAGTGTTGAGGCTATATTGAAATATCGAGCATTAAGTCCTAAACAGGCAGGCATGTACGGGCCGTTGTGCGTTAAGGCCATTGAAACCGCCCTTGCTTTACCCCACCGGGAACTGCCCTCTTACCCCAGAACCCGGATGCCCCGGAAAACTTCCCAGGTCCTTGGTCGCATTGATGCATTAAAGAAAATGCGTGAAGCAGCGTCCCGGGGCCTGGCCATGGAGCCTGGATTTTTGATCAATAACAATATGATTGCGGCCGTGGCAGCGGACAAGCCGGCAAGCCTGGAAGATATGTTGCAGATTCCGGGCATGCGAAACTGGCAGGTCGAGGCGCTTGGTGATCGAATTATGGATACCCTGTCCCGGGTGCAGTAATTATAGTTTATTGCAAATGAATTGATTATTAGTCGTGCTCTTAATCCTGCTCCTGCTCCAAATTATGAATTCGAGTAGGAGCAAGATTAAGAGCAAGAAAAGAGGATAGATAATGCGTATAGATTTCTGGAAAATGCATGGTATCGGCAATGATTTTATCATGCTGGATGACCGGGACAAAACCATTGCCGGGCACACTGACTATTCGGATCTGGCGGTGCACCTGTGCCACCAGCGGTTTGGCATTGGTGCCGACGGCATTATCCTGGCCCGGCATTCTGATACCCATGACATCCGGTTTGTTATCATCAATTCCGATGGGTCCGAACCTGAGATGTGCGGCAATGGCATGCGCTGTTTTGCCAAATATCTGTACGAGAACAATATTCTTGTCAAAGATGAAATGACGGTTCAGACTCTGGCCGGAACCGTGCTGCCCCGGATTGAAAAAAAGCAAAGCGGACAGGTGGTATCCGTATGCGTGGATATGGGCGTGCCAAAGCTTGTTCCCGAACAGATCCCTTTTGTCCATGACGGGGGTAGGGCCCTTGGGGTGCCCATTGAAACAGAGCAGGGCACAATGTCCGTTTCCTGTGCCTCCATGGGGAACCCCCATGCCGTGATTTTTGTGGAGGACCTGTCCAGGGTGGACATTGAAACCATCGGCCCCTTGGTGGAAAATCATCCTCGTTTTCCTGAAAAAACCAATGTGGAGTTCATTCAAGTCCTTTCCCATACGGCATTAAAAATGCGGGTGTGGGAACGCGGGGCAGGGGTAACCCTTGCCTGTGGCACCGGGGCCTGTGCTGCGGTTACGGCCGCCCATCTGACGGAACGGGCAGGGCGGCAGGTGCGTGTTCATCTGGACGGCGGGGATCTGGATATTTCATGGGATGAATCTTGTGGTCATATTTTTAAAACCGGACCTGCCCAAACCGTTTTTAAAGGAACTGTTGAAATTTAGTTGACAAACCGTTTTATTCTTTATATAGCCTGATTCATCGTTTGGGGTGGCGCGCGCAGCGTCTGAGATCATACCCATTGAACCTGATCCGGATAATACTGGCGAAGGGAAGAGCGGACAAGACAGCAATAAACCTGGAAAAATCCGGATTTAGGTATTTTCATAGCCGTTTGCCCTTCCTTTGGGGGGCAAGCGGCTTTTTTTTTTAAGGATTTTTGCCTATGAATATTTTTGTCAACGGAAACAAGGAACGCATAGAGCCCTGCACTTTGGCACAGTTGATCGCCTGGAAAAAGCTCGATGCAGGGGCGCTGGTTATCGAACTTAACCAGCAAATCATCAAACAGGAATTTTGGCCGACAACTGAACTCCAGGACGGAGATCGCCTGGAGATGCTCAGTTTTGTCGGAGGAGGCTGATTATGAACGACGATGTACTTTTATTAGGTGGGAAAGAATTCAGTAACCGGTTACTGACCGGTACCGGGAAATTTGGCAACCATGGACAAATCCCCAAGATGCTCGCGGCCAGTGGTTCACAGATGATCACTGTCGCCCTGCGTCGTGTCGATATCTCGGCGCAGTCTGAAAATATTCTTGAATACATCCCTAAAAATGTGACCCTGCTGCCGAATACATCCGGCGCCCGCAACGCAGAACAGGCCGTACGCGTTGCCCGTATTGCCCGGGAAGCCGGTTGTGGTGATTTTATCAAAATCGAGGTCATCACCGATATGAAATACCTGATGCCGGACAACTGGGAGACCTTGAAGGCGACGGAAATTTTGGCCAAAGAAGGGTTTCAGGTGCTGCCCTATGTTCTGCCGGACCTGCCCCTGGCCAAGCGTCTGGAAAATGCCGGTGCGGCAGCGGTTATGCCTCTGGGCGCACCAATCGGAACCAACCGGGGGCTGGAGACCAAACCGCTGATTGCCATGTTAATTGAAAACGCTTCCGTACCGATCGTTGTCGATGCGGGAATCGGCAAACCTTCCCAGGCTGCGGCTGCAATGGAAATGGGAGCAGACGCGGTTCTGGTGAATACCGCCATTGCCACGGCCCGGGATCCGGAAGCCATGGGACGCGCCTTTGATCTCGCGGTCAAAGCCGGACGGACTGCCTACCTGGCTGAAATGGCCGAGGCGTCCACCCTTGCCCGCGCCTCTTCTCCGCTCACCGGATTTCTTGACGAATAAGAACTATGAGTTGCCCTGAATTTAAACACTATGCTGAACCACGGAAAACACGGAAGAACACGGAAATGAGTTTAACTACTGATCAGCTTTGGCAGTCACCCAAAAGTAAGGATTGAGGGGTTTGCACTCTAACTTTCAGTGCTTTCCGTGTCTTCCGTGGTTATAAACAGGAAATGTTGAACGATGGGTATTCGAATTCCATAAAGAGGATCAAATTATGTCATTCTATAAGGTAGTTGAGCAATACCGTGATTTTGATGTTCCCAATTTTTTTGACCAGGTGAGTGATGAGGACATCATCCTTAGTCTGGCCAAGGAAAAACCCGGCCCTATGGATTTTTTGACTCTGCTGAGTCCCAGGGCTGCCGGACATCTTGAGGCCATGGCTCACAAAGCCCACCAGCTGACCGTGCAGTATTTTGGACGCACGATCCAAATGTTCATTCCGCTGTATATATCCAACCACTGTAATAACGGCTGCGCCTACTGTGGGTTTAATCACAAAAACCCCATCCTTCGCCGAAAGCTCAGCCTGGAAGAGATTGAGATTGAGGCCAAGGCCATTGCCAAAACCGGCATGCAGCACGTGCTTTTTCTCACCGGCGAAGCCCAGCACATGACCCCCATGTCGTACCTGGTGGATGCGGCTCAACTGCTTAAGAAGCATTTTGCATCCGTGGCGATCGAGGTCTATCCGCTTGAGATTGAGGAGTACCGCCAACTCTACAAGGCCGGTGTCGATTCCATGACCATGTTCCAGGAAACCTATGACGAAGGCGTTTATAAGCGGGTTCATCTGGCCGGCAAAAAGATGGATTACAACTGGCGACTCAACGGGCCTGAGCGAGCGGCGAAGGGCGGCATGCGGGTCGTCAACCTTGGGCCACTGCTTGGTCTTTCCGAGCCGCGTCGGGAAATGTTTTTCACCGGATTACATGCCAACTACCTTGAAAACAAGTATATCGATACCGAGGTTGCCATCTCCCTGCCCCGATTTAATGAGGCTGAAGGCGATTTTCAACCCGACTACCTGGTGAATGACAAAACCTTTGTTCAGTTCATGACCGCGCTGCGTATCTTTCTGCCACGTTCGGGACTGACCGTCTCCACCCGTGAAAATGCCAATTTTCGCGACCGCATTCTCCCCTTGGGTGTTACGCGTTACTCTGCCGGATCAAGCACCGGTGTCGGTGGATATACCGAGATACCGGACGGTCAGACGCCGCAATTCGAAATTACCGATGCCCGCAGCGTGGCTCAGGTGGCCGATGCCATTCTCGCCCAGGGTTATCAGCCGATTTATAAAGACTGGGACTGCATCTGATGAAAATAGGTATTGCCGGGGTCGGTGGTATCGGCTCCAACGTGGCCCTTAACCTGGTTCGAAGCGACGTCATGAGACTCAAACTGGTTGATTTCGACCGGGTAGAATCCAGCAACCTCAACCGTCAGTTTTATTTTGCCGACCAGATCGGCTTGTTTAAGGTCGAGGCACTTAAAATCAATTTAAGCCGCATTAACCCCAAGGTGCAACTTGAGGCGCAGGTTCAGCGTATTGACGCGCAAAACTGCTCTGAACTGTTCTCTGACTGCGACCTTATCGTTGAGGGTTTTGACCGCCAAGTGGATAAAAAAATGCTCATCGAAACCTTTGCCAACAAAAAGGAGGTGGTTTCAGCCTGTGGCATTGCCGGATCCGATTTGGCCGGCATACGTTCGCGCAGAATCGGCAACAGCTGCATTGTCGGCGACTTCACCACCGATTGTCATCAGGCCCCGCTTTTCAGCCACAAGGTAACCACCGTCGCCAATCACATGAGTGAATTCATTCTCTG
>JAQYWJ010000066.1 GCA_030145005.1 Desulfobacter sp.
CCATGACCTGGAACACATCATCCTTTTCTGATTCTGACGTCTGGAAATTATCTGTTGCCGGGGAATCAAGGAACCTTTCGCTTTCAGATGAGGCTGATGTCGATTCTTCGTTTTCCCGGGCTGGGTCTTTTTTTTGTTCGCCGGCGCCTGGTTCATCCGTGATTATCAACTGGACTAGACGCCGGGAGTCCGGGGCAATGGTGGTCTCCCGCAGCTGGGATGGGTTCATTTCCCCTAATCCCTTAAAACGCTGGATATTTATTTTTGCCGGCTTTTTCCTGCGGCTCAGCCGTTTGGTGATGGCGCTTTTTTCTGAATCATCAAGGGCGTAAAACACCTCTTTTCTCATGTCAATCCGGTAAAGGGGCGGCATGGCCACGAACACATGACCTTGTCGGACCACTTCCGGAAAGTGCCTTAGAAAAAGTGCGCACAATAGGGTCGCAATATGCAGGCCATCGGAGTCTGCATCGGCCAGGATACATAATTTGTTGTAGCGCAGTTTGGAAATATCCTTTGATCCCGGGACCACGCCCAGTACCTGGGAAATATCCCGGATCTCCTTGGATTCAAGTATGGCCGAAGAATTTAAATCCCAGGTATTCAATATTTTTCCCCGCAGGGGCATGATGGCCTGGAAACGCCTGTCTCTGGCTTGCTTGGCCGAACCGCCGGCAGAGTCTCCCTCCACAAAAAAAAGCTCCCGCTGTCTTTGGTCATCACTGGTGCAGTCTGACAGTTTGGCCGGTAAAGAGGCCCCGCTGGTCCGGGTTTTCAAGGACACTTTTTTGCGTTTTCTTTCACGGCGTCTGGCATTTTCAATGGCTGCCTGGGCAAGGGCTTCGCCTAACGCCACGTTCTGGTTCAGCCACAGACTGAAAGCGTCCCGGACTTGGAGATTAACCAGGCTTGCACAGTGCCGCGAGGAGAGACGTTCTTTGGTCTGGCCTGAAAATTGGGCTTCCACAAGTTTTACGGATAATACATATCCCACATTTTGCCAGATATCCTCAGGGGTAAGAAACACACCTTTAGGCAGAAGGTTTCGAAATTTGCAGAACTCTTTAACAGACTCCAGCAAGCCGGATCTGAATCCGTTGACATGGGTACCCCCAAGTTTTGTGGGAATGAGGTTGACATAGCTCTCCTCAATGTCAAGGGCATCTTCCAGCCCCCAGTTCACCGCCCATACGGCCTTTAATTCATCATTGTCTGCAGATCCTGTGAACGGTTCCGGGAAAATGGTCTTGGTGCTGCGGATCATCTCTTGAAGATATTGATCCAGGCCCTGGTCGTAATGCCAGGTGTCGGTTTCTCCGGTTTGCTCAACGGTAAAAGTGGTGGTCAGCCCCCGGCACAGAACCGCCTTGGATTTAAGCGCTGCCCGGATGGCGACGACATTGAATTGATCTGTATCAAAATAGGCCGGATCCGGCTTAAATTCCAGTTTGGTTCCGGTATTGGCGGCTGTGCCGGCCTCTTCCAGATCTTTTGTTTTAGTGCCGTTTTGAAATTCAATCGTATACCGTTTGCCGGCCCGGCAAATAGCAATGCATAGATGAATGGACAGGGCATTGACTACAGAGACACCTACCCCATGAAGCCCGCCGGAAAAAGCATAATCCTTGTTTGAGAATTTAGCACCTGCATGCAGCTTGGTCATGATCAGTTCAACACCGGAAATACCTTCCTGGGGGTGGATGTCCACGGGCATTCCCCGGCCGTTGTCCGATACAATGATCCTGTTGTCCTGGGTCATAGTGACGTCAATGCGTGTGGCAAAGCCTGTAATGGCCTCATCCACACTGTTGTCAATAACTTCAAAGGCCAGGTGGTCCGGGCTTGATGTGTCCGTGTACATGCCGGGTCTGCGCTTGACCGGGTCAAGGCCTTTGAGCACCTCTATGGACCGGGAATCATACCCTTGGTCTGCGGTCTTATCCTGTGTTCTGCCATCAAATAAGTTCATAAAAAGGTTCTGGTATGATATACAATATTGAAGATTGTAACGAAATTTTAAATCAAACTTAAATCATATACCAAATTTAAATTAAAATATAGCCCGGCATGACATAAAACAGCAATTCTAAATTTGAGTCGGTACGCCATCTTGCTCTTAATCATGCTCTTGCTCAAAATAATACTTCGAGCAAGAGCATGATTAAGAGCAAGAGCAAGAAAAAAGCAAGCAGAAAAGATAATACTTTATTAAATTTAGAATTGATAGGTCTGGAATATGGGGGGGATTGGCACAGCAGCATGGATGACTCTAATCCTGGATTTGATCGTCAAACCTTTGATGATTACTGGAAGAGCCTTGATGAACAACAGCGTAAAAATTTGGTCCTTCGGGCGCCACAATTGCCTGTCTATCTTGGCCTTCTGCCTATCTTAAGCAGTGTTTTTTCGACCCATTACCCTTTAAGGGAAGCGGGAAGGAAAAGTTTGAACGAGATGACTTTGGTCATTCGGAAGAATATAGAAACACCGCCGGCAAATAAACCGTTAAGACAGGCACAGGCCGACGCCTTCCAGGCGGCAGCTCTTATTTACCGCAAAATTTTTGCGCAAATGGCATTTTCAGATAAAAGTGTCCTTATCCAGGCGCTTATGAATATTGGCAGTATCGGCGCTTTTTTTGCCTTCAAGGCCATTTATCTGGAACGAATTTCCCCGGACGTGATAAAAAAATGTATCAAGGATCTGAATGACCGGCTTCGTTTGATTTTTGCCGATCAGTATCTACAGGCAGACCCTGCCATCCGTTTGCGTTTTGCAAACCTGTTTCGCTATGTGCTTGCCGGCGTTAAGCAGCGCGAGGCTGTGACCTGGTATTATGCCGGCCTGTTTGACCGGGGGCGGGATGTTGATCCCTATTTGAATAATATTGACGCCTCGTTGCGAGACCCTTTTATCATAGAAGATAATGAGCTGTTGTCCCTGGACCCTCAAGATAGAATCGCTGGTCTTAAAGCCATCTCAATGATGCGATCAAAGGTGCCTTTACGGGTTTTTGAAAAAGCGTTGACTCAAGAAACCGTAAAAAAGGTCAGGATGGCTGTATACAGTCTGATTGAAAATTCATCCTTTGGACTGTACCCGGAACTGTTCGAACCTGTGTTTCAGCGGTTTCAAAATGCCAAGACCAACGAGGCCGTCAGCGCGTTTAAAGCCCTTGTTGTGACCGGCAGACACCTCTTTCACAAGGTTATGGATATGGTTCGGGACACTTATCCTTCCATTATTCCCATCATCCATATGGAAATTTCAGAGTTGTCCAGACTCTCATTTTTTGCGCTCCAGGACATTGCCTTGAACAAGGGTGTCTATCAGGATGAAAACTATGATGTCAATCTGGCATGTATTTTCGGCATGATCAAAAAACGTCCGGAACGGGTGGTCAGGATTTTAAAGGAAAACATAGAACTTTGCGGCTCGGACCGGATCAGGAAAGAAGTGGACAGGCTCATGGTAAAAACTCAGAGTCTGCTGCTCAAGGAACGCAAAAGCATTGCCGCTCCTTTCAAGGATATCCAGATAGAAATGCCCGAGAAAAAATCCATGGTCACCTTTTTCAAGTCCATGCTCAAGGATCCGGTCCAAAAGAAACTGGATTATTTAAAGCAGCGGATTATTCCCCGGAATCTGGATTTTCAGAAGGCGGTTATCCGGGACCTGGATCTGTCCGGGATGGATTTGATCCGATCCATCCTTAATCTGACCCATGCACAGATTGTTAATACTTTGCTGACAGGCATTCATGTGTCAGGTGGTGTATGTCGCAATGCCCTGTTTTACAATATAAATCTGGATGAGGCTGTGTTTGATATGACCTGCTTTGATAATGCCGTTTTTGTCAATGTGTCCGCCAAAAATGCAAAATTCAGTCAATGCAGTTTTCAAAACGCCTCTTTTTATAATTGTAATTTAAACGGGGCAGACATGAGCGAGGCCCTGTTTATTGAGGCAGTCATCTCAAAATCCTCTTTTAAAGAAACAAATTTGACCTGTGCCGTTTTTGCACACGCGCGACTATCCGGCCTTTCCTTTGTCAATGCCTGCCTTCACATGGCGGATTTCACCAATACCAGGGCCCGGTTCTGCCGATTTGCATCACATGCGGCCATGGATATGCGTGTCCGGGATTTGAATTATAATGACAGGGAGTACCAACTCAGCTTCAATGACTTGCCAAGGATTGATCCCAGGGTGGCCAATGAAATAAATATACTCATTTTTTGTGAGTTTATTCATTTCGGTCAGGCAAAATTTCTTAAACAGAATAAATTGAGTCTTCTATCGGCTTTTGATGTTTTTAAGCCGGACCAGGCGGACTTTTTTCAGCTTCTACCTTTACTGATCCATGAAAATATTGCAATGCCGGAAACCAGCAAGATCCTGTCATCAACGCCTTGTGGCGTGGCAGATTATCTGCCGTCAAGGGAGACTGAACGGGTTGGCCGGCATTACCTGGGAAGTGCCGATGTTATCGTCCGCCGGCATCCGAATCCCTGCATCCTTGCGGTATATTCCATGGGAAGTGTTGGGTCTGTTGCCCAGACTGCGGAGTCTGACATTGATTACTGGATTTGTATAGATGAGAAACGGTTGGGTCGCCAGGCAACCGATCTTTTGCGCCAAAAACTTGATGTATTGGAAGGCATGGCCCTGGAGCGGTTTAAAATTCAGGTCACCTTTTTTCTTGTGGATATTTTCAAGGCCCGTGATAATGATTTCGGCGGTTCCTCCCAGGAAAGTTCAGGCTCAGCCCAGGCCCGGCTGCTCAAAGAGGAGTTTTACCGGACCATGATCCATGTGGCAGGCAGACTGCCCTTGTGGACGGCGCTTCCCACCAGCATCAGCATCAATTATTATAATGTGATCCTTGACTGCATCAATCGTATGCCCGGTACTAAACGGTATATTGACCTGGGTGATATCCATGCCGTACCCCGTAATGAATATTTCGGCGCTTCTATCTGGCAAATGTTTAAATGGCTGAAAAGCCCTTTTAAATCAGTTATTAAGATGGCCCTACTGGAAAAATATATCAATACCTATGGCCGGGAACCCATGCTGTGCAATGAATATAAAAATGAATGGATGAATTCAGGGACACATCTGAAGCCGGGGCAGAACGATTCCTATATTATTTTGCTCAATACCATGATTCAGTTTTATATGAAGTCAGGGGACACACGTTCCATCAAGCTTTTGCTCACCTGTTTTTTTCTCAAGCTGGGGATTACAAAACAATCGGAGTTGGATTTCAGTGTTTTTGGCCTGCGACGCATCCTTTTAGAAAGGTGCCTGCGGGAATGGGGATGGACCCAGGATAAGGTGTTTGAGATCGGCCGATTCAGATCCTGGCCTTATGCCGCCATTTACCGACTTTCCTTAACTATTGAACAGTATATGATAACACGGTACACTGACCTTAAAAGCCGGTTCAGGGATGATTCCGGGGCGGCTATTTCCGAGCAGGACCGTAGGGTTCTTGAGCGCAAGGTGGATATCCAGTTCCAGGACAAGCCGGGTAAAATTAAAAAACTACTTTTAATTTCAAGCGGGGACCGTCATTTTTCAAGGCTTTATCTAAGATACCTGGCCGCATCCGGGAAAAAATACGGCCAGTGGAAATTGATCCATAAACCATCTATCCAAACCCGGATGGATGAAGAATCTATACTCACGGCAAGTTCTGTGGAGGAGATCGGGGCCTGGCTGATTCATAACCATCTTTATACGGACCACACTTTTTTGTCCATGGCACCTAATCCCACGGAAGTTTCCCACGACAGCATTGAAAAACTTTACAGAAGCATGCATGATTTTTTTACCCCTGAATTAGCAAAACCGGTTAGTTTTGATGCATTGAGAAAGAGACCGTTCATTATAAGTCTGTTTGTTTCCGTCAATTTTTATGCGGAAAAACCCAGCGGCAGAATCTCAGATTTTACATTGGTCTACCTGAATTCCTGGGAAGAGATGTTTTTGCGAACCGCAAGACTTAAAATGCCGGTGGCGGACCTTGAACCGATCAAAAAACAGATCTGCATATGGCTTGGTTTAAAGCAACTGCCCGAAAAGACCGTTTTTCATGTCCCAAGAAGGGGTTAGGCCCATGGTCAGAATTAAATATGCCATAGATGCGCCGGATTTTAAGTCGCCATCAAGGCACGCCAATGTAATCATATTGTTCCTGATGTCCTTTGGCGTAACGCCGAGGGCGGCTTAAAAGACAAGCAGATGGGCTATTTTATTTTGACCATGGGCCTTAAGCCCGGTTGTAAAAGTTGTCTACTATTTCAAGGGCCTGTTCCGGGGTGTCAACTAATGAAAACAACTCCATATCCACGAGCGAGATTAATTCGTTTCCGGCAAGTGAATTTTTAATCCACTCCAGAAGTCCGGCCCAGAATTCTTTGTTCATTAAAATGACAGGCATTTTTCGGATGCGCCGTGTCTGGACCAGCGTCAGGGTTTCAAACATTTCATCCATTGTGCCAAGTCCTCCCGGCATAATGATATAGGCTTGGGCATATTTTACAAACATGACCTTTCGGATAAAAAAGTAATTAAAGTCCAAAGACCGGGTCATATATGCATTGCCCTTTTCTTCAAAGGGCAGGGTGATTTTTAACCCTACGGACTCCCCGTTCTGCTCTGATGCGCCCAGGTTTGCCGCTTCCATTATACCGGGACCTCCACCCGTAATGATCGCATAACCGCCGGCTGCAAAACAGGCTGCTGTCTTTCTTGCAGTTTCATAATCAGGATGGCCCTTGGTCGTTCTCGCAGAACCGAAAATAGAGACGGCAGGTCCCAGATCATGAAGTCCGTCTATACCTTCAACAAATTCGCCCATAATTTTAAACAAGCGCCATGATTCACCGGACTTGAAATCATCAATGGGGTACTGGATAGTATTGGGCGTGCTCATGTTCAACTCCTTACTAAAACGGTTCAGACTGCAAGTTCAGATCAGCCAACCCAACTGGCTAAAATATATTAAATGTGGTATATAGTATCCAATTTGGGACACCTGATCAAGTCGGTCGGTTGGCACTTTCACTTTATTATTTTTTGATAACAAAAAAAGAAAAAAATCATTTGGAATGACTATAAACTTGGATTTTCAATATTCAGTATCCCGGCAGACAACTGTTGTCAATGCCTTGGGGATGCATGCGCGGCCTGCGGCAGTAATTGCCGGGATGGCCCAGGACGCTGGTGGTGACATCTGGTTGTCAGATGGAAAAAGCATTGTGGATGCCGCAAGCATTATCGAAATTCTATCCTTGTGTGCGGTTACAGGGACAAAGGTGTCCATTTTTACAGAAAAAGAAGAAGATTCTGCCCTGGCAGATAAACTTAAGAATTTTTTTGATATCGGATTTGGGGAAAATGAATAGAACCGTTACGGATCAAATTATTCTCAGGGGTATCAGCGGTTCTCCCGGTATCTGTATTGGAAAGGCTTATCTTGTTGATCGGGAGGGCGTTAACCTAATTAAACGCTATTCCGTAAGCCCGGATATGCTCCCCAGTGAAATAAACCGGTTTAAAAATGCCGTGGATAAAGCCAAAAAAGACCATGCCAAGGTCATTGATTCTCTAGGGGATGATTTAAGTGAGAACCTGAATATCCTTGAAACCCATATGGTTTTGTTCAAGGATAAAATGCTTTACGGTAAAACCATTGATACCATTACCAATGACCAGGTCAATGCGGAATGGGCGCTTCGCCAGGTGTCCAGGCGTATCAGCCGGATGTTTGATCAAATCAATGATCCGTATCTTCGGGCCAGGGGTAATGATATTATTCAGGTCTCAGACAAGATAATGAATTATCTGGTGGGTGAGGCTGAATTTCGGATCAGCGAAATAAACAAACGCGTCATCATTGTCGCCCATGACCTTTCCCCCGCAGATACCAGCCAGATTCAGCTTGAGCATATCAAGGGGTTTGTAACGGACAGGGGTGGTAAGGACTCCCATACAAGTATCGTGGCAAAATCCCTTAAAATTCCGTCGGTGTTAGGACTTGGCGATGCCACGGCAAATATCAATAATGATGCTATTCTTATCGTAGATGGTTCTGCCGGGATTATTATCATTAATCCGGATGAAGATACCCTGTTCCGATATGAAGAAAAGATGGCACGGTTTGAAGCCTTCAGGGCTGACATTGAACGGGATAGCCATCTGCCCGCAATCACTGCCGACGGTATACCCATTAATCTTCTTGCCAATATAGAGCTTGTGGAAGAGGTGGTGTCTGCCAAGGATAATAAAGCGGCTGGTATCGGACTATTCAGAACGGAATTTTTATGTCTGGATTTAAACCGGTTCCCCACCGAGGAGCAAATGCTGCAAAAATATGGGGAGCTTGTGGAACTAATGCAGCCGGCTCCGGTGACCATCCGGACCCTGGATATCAACGGGGACAAATTTAATCCTCATATAGATCCGGTGGAAGAGGCCAACCCTGCATTAGGTTTGAGGGCCGTCAGGTTTTGTCTGGAAAATGAAGGTATTTTTATCGCCCAGATCAAAGCCATCTTACGGGCTGCTGCTTTTGGTAATATTAATCTTCTCATTCCCATGATTTCCTGTGTTGAGGAAATTATTGGTGTAAAGTCATGTATTGACAAGGCGGTTATTGAACTTGAGTCCGAAGACAGAATATTTAATAAAGATATTCCGTTGGGAATTATGATTGAGGTGCCTTCCGCCGTAATGATGGCCCGGGAACTTGCCGAACACGTTGATTTTTTCAGTATCGGCACCAATGATTTGATTCAGTACTCCATGGCCATTGACCGGCGCAATCGCAGGGTGGCGCATCTTTATCAGGCATTAAACCCTGCGGTACTGAAAATGATCCGTCTCATCGTGGATGCGGCTACCGAAAAAAATATTGAACTGTTTATGTGCGGTGAAATGGCAGGAGACGCCATTAATATCCCTGTGCTTCTTGGTTTGGGACTGACCAATCTGTCAATGAACGCCGGTGCCATCCCTGTCATAAAGAAAATGATCCGGTCAATGAATGTTTCAAAAGCACGGAAAGATGTCCAGACCATCCTTGGCTTTCAAACGGTTCAGGAAATTGTTGATTATATTCAAACGGAATACAGGGATCTTTTGCCTTATAAGGATAACGAGGAATAAACCATGAACGCAAAATATACCAAACTGATTGCCACCAATAAAAAAGCCCGGCACAATTATCACATTGATGATGAATATGAGGCCGGCATTGTGCTGGTGGGTTCAGAAGTTAAAGCCATCAGAGAGGGTAGAGTCAGTTTCAAGGACTCTTACGCAGATATTAAGCGCGGAGAAGTTTTTTTGCGCAGGCTTCACATTTCTCCCTATTCGTTCGCATACAATGCCAATCATGAATCCATGCGAACCCGGAAACTTTTGTTGCACAGTCATGAAATTAAAAAACTTGTCGGAAAAATAAAAGAACAGGGGTATTCCCTGGTGCCCTTAAAAATTTATTTTAAAAATGATAAAATAAAGGTCCTCCTTGGCCTTGGTAAAGGCAAAAAGCTTTACGACAAAAGGGAAGCCATTAAGCAGCGGGATGTTAAACGGGATATGGATCGTGAAAGAAAAAAATATTCCTGATGAAAAAATCATTGACTTAAACCTTATTGATGTTATATTAAGTACAGTTCTTTGATCTTTTACAATTTGGGGGCGCAATGGTTTCGACGGAGATTTTGACGTCCATGGTAGCATGCCGAGTGTTTGTCAACTCGTAAACTTGGCAAATTTAATATAATCGCAGACGATTATAATTACGCTGTAGCTGCTTAAGGCGGCTTCCGTCCTCCTGACATCCTTCTTGCAGATTCAGGTCAGGGCGTCGACTTTGCAAGACCGCTTTTGGAAATTCCTGGGTTTCAAAAGTTAAATTTTTCAGGAT
>JAQYWJ010000067.1 GCA_030145005.1 Desulfobacter sp.
CCGTACACCAGGGTAAAACCCATGCCTGCAACACCGGCCCAGGGCAAATCCGGCGTGGCAGTGAAGGCTCCCGGAATAATCAGGGCACCGATGGCAGCCACAGGGATGCACTTTAAAAAGGCATCCAGGCGGGCGGGAATCCGGGTATTCCGGAAAAAAAGGAACGGGGCCAGGCGCGGACCGTAGGTAACAGCGGCCATGCCGAAAATCAAAGGGATCAGACTCCTATCCATGGGCATTATCTTCCTTTATAAAACCAGGGTTAAAAAAGGCCCCTGCAGACGCCACCACCAGGATGCAAACGATAATACTCCACCCCTTTGGCAAAACATCCACCGTAACCAGAAACCAATTGAACAGCCCCGAGGCAAAGGCCAGAACAAGAGAACGCAAAGAGATTTTCAGTTCCGGCATAAGAATGGCTAAAAGCAGGGCATACAGGGCCACGCCCATACTCTGGGTGAGGACGGCAGGCATAAATGTTCCCAGCACAAAGCCCGCCAGGGTGCCGGACACCCACCCGGTATAAGCGGTGAGTTCCAGGAGCATAACAAACTGCCGGGTCAGGGTTTTCCGGGTAAAGGACATCACGGAAAAGGTTTCATCGGTCACGCCAAACGCCATGGGCAGATAATATTTTACTGCTTTTTCACAAATCCGAGTGGACAGATAGGCGCTCATGAGAAAGTGCCGGAAATTCACCAGCAGGGTGGTCAGGATAATGCCCACCGGCCCCATGCCCGTGGCCAGCAGGTTTAAGGCAATAAACTGACTGGCACCGGCAAAGACCACAATGGAAAACAACATGGCTTCCCAAAATGTGGTTCCTGTGGTTCTGGCCAGAATCCCAAAGGCCACGGCTGCCGGAAAATATCCGATAAATATGGGGATACCGGCTTTCAAGGCGTCCCGGGTGTTTGAGTGCTGCATCGATATCCTCTCCAGATCAAATTTTTTGACGATTACAGTAACTACTATCCGGTCGTCAAGTCAAAACACGCGTCCATGTTCAATTTTTTATCTGCCTAAATAAGGCCAGGCCGCCTGAAGAGAGTTGTCTGGGGATTTGCCTGACGTGAGATATATGAAATAAAATAATGGTCATTTGACCATTATTTTTCTTGACAGCACAATATGGCAAGTCTATATTATGATCAAATGATCAAAACAAAAGGGTAACATGTCATTATCCAAACGACTCAGACACATTATGAAAAAATACTTGAAGCAGGGCGCAACAAACTGGCCACCGCCATTATTGAAGAGATGCGTTTGAGTGTTACAGGGAAATATAACAGAATCACGGGAGTCGGCCGTGGAAGATGTGGCAGGCACCCATAACAGACAGGGTGGATAACCCTGATAAAATGAACATGTAAGGAGAAAATATCATGCCGGGATTTAATCAGAGAGGACCACAAGGATTAGGACCTATGACCGGAAGAGGCCTGGGTGTTTGCGGAAACCGGAACATGGCCGGGGCCGGATACGGGGCAGGTTATGGCGGTCGGGGATTTGGCCGGGGATTTGGCGGTGGCGGTCGCGGTATGGGCCGCTGGTTTGGCCCCGTTGCTGCGCCTGGGGCAGCAGACGAAACCACGCTCCAGGAAAGGGCCAGGATGCTGGAAGAGGAGCTTAATGCCGTTAAGGCTCAGCTGAAGACCATGTCTGAAGACAATTAATCATTGATACAGGCCCGGGCGAAAGGGTAGCCCCTTTTCACCCGGGTCATCCACAAAAAAAATCAGCCGTCGGGTGGCAAATCCGACGGCTGATTTATTAAGGATAATAAGGAGGTTATACAGCCAGTTCTTTGAATTCAAAAATTGGCGTTAAAAACAACCTACCATAATTTTATAACATGTCAATAAAAAAGTTTTACCAGCATAACTTTATCTGATTTTTGCTAAAATACGGGATGCCCATTTGGTATCACCCAGACGACCTGAAAGGCTGGTGCCTAACTGGGACAACGTATCATTGCTCAAGGCGTTCAGTTCTGCATCTTCATACACAGCAGCCGCATTCTCGGCATCTTGGGCGTCGACCAGAAAGGCTTCAGCCAAAAAGATCTGATCGCTGAATTCGGTCAGTTTCTGACGACCCAGGCTCAACAGTTCTGAGAGGATGGTCTTGTCCGAAGTCTGCTGTTTAACCAACGCCACCAGACCGGCATAATCCTGTTTGGTGGCGCAAAGGCCTTCGGCGGATTTATACAGCGCTAAAGCACCGTCTTTGTCGCCAAGCAGATTCAGGGTAACACCGCCTACAAAGGTATAGTCGTAAACGGTCTTGGCTTTGCCGGCAACGCCACTCACAAGCTTTTGTGCCCACGCTTTGTCATTGAATTTTTCAATGGCCACAGCGGCAAGCTTCATGAGATCGCCGTTGCCCGCAGCCTTTTTCTCCAGGCCCGCATAGATCGCTTTGACCCAGGCACTGTCCCCAAGGGTATCCTGGATGGCATTGGTCAGGGTGTTGTAATCGCCAAAGCTTTTGCATTTGTCCAGAAGTGCCGTATAGATCTCTTTGATCCATTCCGCATCATTGAGATCAGCATGGATGGCGGCAGCAAGCTTAATGAAATCACTGAAATGAATGGTAAGGTTTTCGGACTTTTTATACAATTTGGCTGCATAAAAATTATCAGCGGTTTCTTTAAACACTTTAACGGCCAGAATGCGCATGGGTGCACAATTGGTGATCTCATTTTCCCGCAGGGCAAAATCATCGTACATTTTTCCGAACTCTTCACGCTTGGCTTTCTGGAAGGCAATGGCGTCGGTCCATGCTTTGTCGTCCTTGGCCACATCAAGAATGGCATCAGCGGTTTTAATGAAATCCGCATTATTTTTCACGGCAGCCTGGGCCTGTTTCAGTACAGGCAGGGCAGCAGCGGTATCACCCAGGTCATTGGCCATGGCCAGAGCCAGGGAAACCAGCTGTGCGCAGTCGGGATTGGTGGCAGCCGCTTTCTGGTATACGCTGGAGGCAAATGCATTGTCACCGGTATTTTCGAAACTTGCCTTAGCCAATTTCAGGTATTCATCAAACTTTGCATACTTGTCTTCGGCTTTTTTATAAATTGACAGCGTAAAATCATTGTCATCCAGCTGTTCTTTAACGATCACGGCAAACTTGAGCAACTCATCCCCTTTTTCCAGGGACCCAACGGCTTTTTCATAAATGGCCCGGGCAAAATCCTTATCACCCAGATCTTTTATGGCCCCTGCGGCAAGGGCGCTGAATCCGTCAGCAGTGGTGGCGGCAGCCATGCCTTTTTCGTAAATTTCCGTGGCTTTGTCCTTGTCCTTGGTGGTATCCAGAATGGATTTGGCAAAGGATACAAAATCCTCGGGTTTGGTGCACTTTTCAAAGGCTTTGTCCATAACCTGTTTGGCCATGTCCGGATCGGTTTTGGCCAGCTCATTGCTCAAAGTAAGGAAATCGGTGAGCTTGGTGCATTTGCCCATGGCAGCTTCATTCATCTCTTTGGCCATATCATCCAGGCCAAGTTTGCCTGCAGCAGCGCCAAGGCCGATAAAATCTGCAGCGGTCATGCACAGCATTTTGGCATTGGAAAGAAAGTTGCCCACCACGTCATCATCACCGATAAACTCTTTGGCTGCCTCTGCATAAACCACGGCCTCATCATAGGTCTGGGCCCATTCAGCACCCTCTTCCATCAGCTCAACCGCCCAGTCCTTGTCATCCAGGCCCGTTACGATCTCCTTGGCCACACCAATGTATTCTTCCGGTGCATCACAGCTTTCCGCTTTCTCTTCCAGTTCTTCTTTGAGTCCCATAATCTCTCCTTATTTGGTTTTGTTTAATGATTTCCGGGTATTTATTCGTCAATTAATTATTTTCAACGGGAAACGCCCGTCAGCACGCAATCATTCCATGGGGTAACCAGCAATATATAAACTTCCACGACTCTAATAACATACTGATATAAAAACAGACAATGGGGATTTTGAATAAAGTTAAATTTTTTAAGGACCGCAGATGGAATAAATTGAACAAAATTGCGCAGATCGGTCTTTAAAATCGGGGGGCTCATATACAAGGCGCATCAAAGGTTTAATAGCATGTATCGGGCCTTTGATGCAACGCAGCAGATGAGCCAAAGGGCAGATAATTTCGTTCAATTTATAAAATTTGCGGTCCTTAAGGTATTGAAAAAATAATACCCATCACCTATAAGCCTTTTATGGACCCTGACAGTTCTTACATCCTGTACCCGGACAGACCTTTTCTGAGAAGATTCTTGCCCGTTTTTCTTATTATTGTCGGTATTGCATGGGGCCTTTTTTTTGTCACATTCGGCACAGCCCAGGCCAATCCCTTTACCCGGAAAAACACAAATCCTGTGCCCCAACACCAGGATGATTCTTTGCAACCGGCACCAGAAATTTCCAAATCCCCAACGCCGGGCTCAGCTGCCCCAGACTCAAATATTATGGAACGCATCATCTTTTTCCAGATGAAAATCAAGGAAAAAATGACAGCCCTGATCAGGCAGGCAAAAAAGACCGGAGAAACCGAGCCGCTTTTATGGGTTCTGGCAGCGGCTTTTGTATACGGGATGGTACACTCTGCCGGTCCCGGCCACGGCAAGGCCCTTGCCCTATCCTATATTGTTTCGATTAAGCCAACGCTTCCCCGGGCCCTTGCCTTTGGCAATATCCTGGCCATCAGCCATGGGATGTCCGGGGCGGCGCTGGTTTTTTGCGTCAAATTTCTCCTGCAGACATCCATTTCAGGCACCCTTGCTTCGGTCACCCGGACCACTCAGATTGCAAGTTATTCACTGATTATTATTCTGGGCCTGTTTCTTTTTCTGCGTAAGCTGCCGGTATGGAAAAAATTTAAACCGGTTAAAGATACGTCTGTTGAAGGCAACCGGGCAACCGTGGATGCCAAATCCATTTTACCCGCTGTTTTCATTGGCATGATTCCCTGCCCCGGCGTTGTGTTAGTCGTTCTGTTCTGTCTGTCCCTAGGGTTGCCCGGATTAGGCATTATGCTGGCCTGTGCCATCACCCTTGGCATGGCATCAACGCTGTCCTTGGTCGTGCTGACGGCCATGGCCGGGAAAGCGGCCCTTCTTGCCCCCCTGCCCCGGCGTTTCTCTTTTGCAAAAAATGCCGGAGATATACTTGAAGCCCTGGCAGGTTTAATTCTTTGCACCATATCTCTCATGCTTCTACTCACGGTCTTCAATCCATGAAGACATACTCCCGAATCTGAAAAAATCTAAAAAACCATTGACAAAAAGCTTAAATAATGAAAATAAGTTCTTCGTTTATTGATTAGATAGAACTAACAAATACTTTATTTAACCAGTATTTATATCTACCAAAATAAACAATCAAAGCATTAAAGAGTTAGGGGATGTAAAAAATTTTTACTGGGAGGACAATTATGACTCTGGATGAACTTAAACCCGGCAACAGCGGAATAATCAAAAAGCTATCCATCAGGGACAAACTTGGCCAGCGGTTAATGGATATGGGTATTTATCCCGGTCTCACCCTGAACGTGGTCCGCAACGCCCCCCTTGAAGATCCCATGGAAGTGGAGATCGACGGTTATTTAATCAGTCTGCGCCACGATGAAGCCCGGTTTATTGAGGTAGAGAGCAGATGAGTAACAGGTTATTAATCGCCCTGGCCGGCCAACCCAATTGCGGGAAATCAACGGTCTTCAATGCCCTGACCGGTGCCAGGCAGCATGTGGCCAACTATCCCGGGGTCACCGTGGACAAAATGTCCGGGTATTACAAACATGGGGACACCCGGGTGGATGTGGTAGACCTTCCCGGCACCTATTCTTTGACCTTTTATTCCCCGGAAGAGCGGGTATCAAGGGATTTCATCCTCAATGACAGACCAGATGTCGTGGTCAATGTCATGGACGCCTCAAACATCAAGCGTTGTCTGTACCTGACATTCCAGGTCATGGAGATGGAAAACCCGATGGTTCTTGACCTGAACATGATGGATGTGGCGAATAACCGGGGCGTAACCATAAATATAGAGGCACTGACCCAAATCTTAGGCGTACCTGTGGTGGCCACATCCATGAAACAGGGCCGGGGAAAACAGGCGCTGTTGGACGCCATAGCAGAAACCGGCCGCAAAAAATCGGCAGAGGCCCTGTTCAATGTGGATTACGGCCCCATGGAAGCCGGCATCAGCAATATATGTGAAATGATTCGGCAGGATCCGGGCGACCTTGGGGCATATCCGGCCCGCTGGCTTGCCATCAAACTCATGGAAGGGGACGAAGAGATCCGGAAACTGATCAGGGAAAAAGGTGCCCGGAGCAGACGAATCCTTAACCATGTGCAAGATTTGAGAAATCAATTTGAAGTGGATCATGACCAGGACACGGCGCTTGCCGTGGCCCAGGCCAGGTACTCGGCAGCCGACAAGGTGACTGCCGGTTGTGTGACCCTGCCGGCTGAAAGGAAAAAGCCCATGTCCGACCGGATCGATGCCGTGGTCTGCCATAAATACATGGGGCCGATGGTTCTGCTGGCTGTGATCTGGCTGCTTTATTATCTTTCCATTGTCCAGGGGTACAATCTGACCAACTACACCTGGCCGCTTCTGGCCAAGCTGCGGGGTTCTGTGGCAGCCATTGTCCCGGACCCGGGCTTCATTGATGTACCCCTGATTTCGGCATTTGCTTTGTGGCTCATTGATTCGGTGAACGCGCTACTTAATTACATTCCCATTTTCTTTATTCTTTTCGGGCTGATCGCCATCATGGAAGACAGCGGCTACATGCCGCGAATGGCATTCATCATGGACCGGCTTTTCAGCCGGTACGGCCTCCACGGCCAGTCCACCCTGCCCATGGTGCTCGGCGGCATTTATGTGGGCGGCTGTGCCGTGCCCGGTGTCATGTCCTGCAAAGGCATCCCGGATGAGCGGTCCAGGCTGACCACCATTTTAATCATTCCCATGCTCAACTGCCTGGCCAAGGTCCCCCTTTATGTGCTGCTGATCAATATCTACTTTGCCGCCCACAAGGGTCTGGCCATGTTTTTTATTTCCACCATCAGCTTTTTAATGGTGCTGCCTGTCTCCAAATTTTTGACCACCACGGTACTCAAGGACAAACCCACCTCCCCCTTTGTCATGGAAATGCCCCCCTATCATCTACCTACGATCAGGGGGGTTGTGGGCCGGGCCATTGAACGGGTGTGGATGTTCATTAAAAAAATCACCTCCATTGTGGTGGCATTGGCTGTGGTGATTTTTATCCTTTTGCAGTTTCCCGGCATTTCACCCCAGCGAAAAACTGACTTTCAGGCCCAAAGAGACCAGGCCATTACCAAATTCCGGAGCAGCATTGCCCAGACACCCTATGCCGAAACACTGGCCGGAGACAAGCTTATGGAGATGGTGCTTTACTGGAAAAGCTACAAGGATAAAAAAATGCTGACAAGGGGTGCTGAGGCGAATGCTGCACTGAATGACGAATTAAAAAAAATCAATCCGCAATTTTTTGTCATTGCCCGGCCAGGCAAGGATAAGGTGGCCAGAAAGGTGAACAGATCTTTTAAAAAGCTGTTTAAAACCCGGAAAGGGCTGCTGCGTGAAATGCGCAAGGAGAGAATTAATGAAAGCTTTCTGGGCAAGATGGGACGCGCCCTGGAACCTGCCACCCAATTTGCGGGATTTAACTGGCGGGTCAATGTGGCACTGCTGTCAGCCTTTGCCGCTAAGGAAAGCGCCGTGGCGACGTTAGGCGCCTTGTATGAACAGGATGATGCCGGCGGAGACGGCTCCCTGGAATCGCGCATGGCCAAAAGTGAAGACGGGTTTACCCCGCTTCATGCCCTGGCCCTGATGATGTTCATGGTGCTTTACCCGCCTTGCCTGGCTACTTCCATTGCCGTTAAACTGCAATCCGGATCCGTCAAGTGGATGCTGTTCGGCATGTTTTACCCCATGGTACTGGGCATCAGTGTGGCCACTTTTATATTTACCGGCGGTACTCTTCTGGGACTAAGCGGGCTTCAGGCCATGGGCGTCTTTTACGCAATCGCCCTGTGCACAACCATTGCCACAGGATTTATAAAAACAAAACCAGAATTCGAAGATGCCCGGCAGGCCATTGCCTGAATGGCCTGCCGGACTAATTTTGCAACTCTACAAGGAGAAAAAAATGAAGCTGAAATTATCTGTATTAATCTTTGCCGCCATGGTGTTTGGTTTCTTTCTGCCCCCGGTCTGCCAGGCCCACACCCCGTTGTGCTCATGCTATGACAACGGCGATGGACGTGTGACCTGCGAAGGCGGATTTTCCGATGGATCTTCGGCTGCAGGCGTCCAGGTGCGTATTGAAGACGGTGCCGGAAAGGTGCTGATCCAGGGCAAAATGGATGACGACAGTGAATTTACCTTTGACAAGCCTGCAGGCGACTACAAGGTGCAGTTTAACGCCGGGGAAGGTCACGAGATCACCGTACACGGCAAGGAAATCACCGAATAGCCCGGTCAATGCATAATTTTTAAAAAGGAGAAAATTTTGAAGATGAAACATGTTATCATCACCATCAGCACCCTGGCCTTCCTGGCACTTACCGTACCGGCATTTGCCCACTTCCAGATGATCTATACACCTGAAAGCGCCTTGAACAAGGGGGGTAAAATTCCTTTGGCCATCGTTTTCACCCACCCCTTTGAAGCCGGTCACACCATGGATATGGGCAACCCGGAACAATTTTTCGTTGTCCGCTCCAGGGGAGAAAACGCCCCCAAGAAGACCGATCTGCTGTCCACCCTTAAACCCATCAACTGGACCAGCCTGACCAATTCCGGCAAAGCATATGAAACCGAATATAAAGCCAGGGGTGGGGACCATGTATTCTGCCTGGTACCGTCACCCTATTTCGAGGCCGGCGAAGATGCCTATATCCAACAGAGCACCAAAATGATCGTCAATGTGGGCGGAGAGCCTGGTGCCTGGATGGAACCTGTGGGGCTTGACTGTGAAATCGTTCCCCTGTGCAAACCCTATGACCGCTGGACCGGCAATGTATTCCAAGGCAAAGTGCTGTTCAAGGGAAAACCTGTGGCCGGCGCAGAAATTGAAATTGAATTTCTCAACCACAAGCCCTTGCTGGACAAAAAAGCATTTGCCAAGGAGGCTGCGGCAGTTGCCCCCCAGGATGCCTTTGTTCTGCAAACCATTTTTGCCGATGACAACGGCGTATTCACCTTTGGCATTCCCAAGGCCGGATGGTGGGGGTTTGCAGCCCTTGGCCTGGATCCCGAAGGTTCCTATAAAGGCAAGGAATGCTCCAGGGATGCTGTCATCTGGATCAAAGCTGTAGATATGTAGTAATAAATGCATACCTTATCTGCGTCGTTGACATTATAAATTGATAATGAACCCCAAAGGCCCCGGCCGGCATCACACTAAGCCAATCTTTTAAGTCATTTGCACCTGGCCCTATGCTGCAAGCGTTCCAGGTGGTCACACCCTGATATGGGATCTGATATTCATTCAATACTCAGGTCCCGAATCAGGCAGGCATGACACAATAGCCCTGCAAAAACATATTGACGATATGCCCTGCCCCCATTAGACTGACCACGCTTTAACCGAAAGCGGTCCTGTCTTTATTGACCCTGTCTGAATTTTGCTGCTTTCGAAGCCAAAGGATTTGGTTCATGCAAAAATGCTTTTTTTTTCTGTCAGACACCCCCTGGCTTGCCATTTGTTTGATTTTTCTTTTTGTGCCTCTTTTTACGGGCTGCAAAGCCGTGGGACCGGACTACAAACAGCCGGACCTTTTTCCGAAAGGGTCCTGGCATGCTCCCATGCAAAAGGGGTTGGCCCAAGC
>JAQYWJ010000293.1 GCA_030145005.1 Desulfobacter sp.
GGGAACAGAGCCTTGGCTTTTGACACCTCGATTGATAGTCTGGTATAGTCTGCACTAAGAAAAGCAAGTTCTTATCAGGAAAATATGTGCCCAGTGGCGCAACACGGAAGATGGCTTAAAAGGCAAGTCATATGGATGGTTTTATTTTGATTGCGAGCCTTAAGTTCGGGAGGAAAGGCATTTATCCGCCACGTGGGCATCAAACTTTTAAATGTGTGTTGGACGGAAACCCGTTTCTGGAACAGGCCCTGAGGCAATATGTATACCGCTTTTTTTGGACTAAAGGAAAAACCCTTCAGGCTGGTTCCTGATCCTGACTTCCTTTTCCTGGGCACAAGCCATGAAGAGGCGTTGGCCCACCTGACCTATGCCGTATCCCAGCAGGAAGGTTTTGTGGAGGTGACCGGTGAAGTGGGCACGGGAAAAACCACCCTTTGCAGAAGTTTTCTTGAGGATCTGGACCAAACCGTTGAAACCGCTTTTATTTTTAATTCCAAACTAAATGCAGATCAGCTGCTCAAGGCCGTTTTAGCGGAACTGGACATTGATTGTCCAAACGGGGATTCTGCAGATATGACCCATGCCCTGTATGAATTTCTTTTGAAGAAAAAAATTCAGGGAAAAACTGTGATCCTGCTGATAGACGAGGCCCAGAACCTGAGCCGGGAGACCCTGGAACAGCTGCGGATGCTCTCCAACCTTGAAACCACCCGGAATAAACTGCTCCAGATCATCCTGGTGGGGCAGCCTGAGCTGACCGAACTGCTCAATTCCCATGACATGCGCCAGCTGCGGCAAAGAATCAGTTTGAGCTGCCGGATCATGCCCTTAAGCCGCATGGAAACAGGGGCTTATATCGCCCACCGGGTGAACCGGGTGTCATTGAAAAGCCGGTCTTTGTTTTCGTCCAAGGCGGTTGATGCAATTTACCGGTACTCAAAAGGCATCCCGCGGCTGATCAATATCCTTTGCGACCGCTCCCTGGTGGCGGCTTTTGGCGTGGGGAAAACAACTGTTTCCCCGGATATGGTGCAAGCTGCTTTTCAGGAGGTGGATATCGGGCAAAAGTGCCGGCCGGGATTCATGCAGATACCATGGCCTTCCCAGTTCTGGATCTATTCGGGAACCACCGTGATGGTCTGTTTGTGTCTGGCTTTTCTTTTTTTTGTCGGGCCACTATCTATAAAGCCTGCCTCTTTTCATAAGAATTCTGCGCCCGGGGCTTTGAATGCACAGATTACCCTGCTACCACCGGATTTGCCCGAGGACAAGTCCGGGACGATCCAGGATACGCTTTCTCCAACGGTACCGGCCCAAGATTCCCTGGTATTTGAAATCAGTGCAAAAAACGATATACCTGCCCAGGCATTAAAGCCCGTCCCTGAACCGCTGCCGTTGCCGGACCCGTTTCCTGTAATTTCCGGCGAAAGCCAGGTTATCTCTTTTCTTACTGACACCCTGCCGGCAGCCACACGTGAAACTGTGTTTTCCGTGGTTCTCTCCTTATGGGAGAATCTGAGCGAAGGACAAAACCGTTATTTTGACAATGCCGACCAGGATATCGGTGATGACCGCTATTTTGAAGTCCGGTCCCTGCAGCACCGCCTGAATGTCCTGCATCTGTCAGGTCCAAAAGATCAGATAAAGATATTCAATCTGCCGGCCATTTTGACATTTTCCATGCAGGGTAAAACCGGATACCTGGCTGTGATCCGGTTGGAAAATGATAACCTTTGCACCATTGCCTGTGACAATGCCCGGCGCGGGATCAAGGTCGGTTTTAAGGAATTAAAGCCCTTTCTGGGGGAGGATATGTTTATCGTGTGGAAGGATATTTTCGGGTATTCCGGGGTGATCTCACCGTCTGCACCGCCGGCTGCCATTATTTCTTTAAAACTTACCCTGGAACAACTGGGGTTCAAGGGGCTTGGTATCCGCCCGCTCTATGACGCGCCCCTTGTTAATGCTGTTAAAATCATCCAGACGAAGCACGGGTTGCTGGTGGACGGGCTGGTCGGTGCCATGACCAAAATGATTCTTTTCCAGGAACTTGAAGCACAAAAAAGGCAAACCCGACTGCCTGTGGGATTATCCAGCAGGATTTCCGGAACAAAGGAGCCTAAATGAGTACCATTCTGCGGGCATTGAAAAAAGCGGAGCAGGCATCCGGAAACGGCCGGAATACAGATGAACCGGACCTGCAGACGGGATTTGAGCCCCAGGACGATGCTAAGGCCCATCAACCGGCGACCAAATCGGCCATGTCTTTAATTCGGCTGGTTTCGGCCGGGCTTATTGGTCTATGTCTGATCGTTGTAGGGGGATATCTTTTTTGGTTCAGGGCTGCTCCGGCACCCTTTGTGACGAGTCCGGAACCAACTGCAGTGCCGGAGCAAAAAAGCGTTACTGGACAGCCGCCGGTTCCGGAGCCGGCAA